>CAVHFU010000019.1:0-25116 GCA_963635575.1 bacterium
AACCACAAGAGGAAAAGCAAAAATAATTGACAAAAAAATTAAGCTTAATTACAAGTTTAGAGCATATTTTTTATATTAATTTGATACTAAAGTGTGGAATATATAAGTCTTTTGTTTGCTATAAGGGGTAAAATGGGAGTTCTGAAGGAGTAAAGAGATTTAGAGTTTATAATTATTTATCAATAAAATGGTAAAATTAATTGAATAATAAAAAGACACATAAGATTGCTTATGGTACAATGTTAGTTGAGAGGAAAACAAAGTACAGGAGAAAATCAAATGTGTCAAAATAATAATATCATGAAAAGGGAAAAAATTAAACAAATAAATTACACAGAGAGAACACAAATTGAAAGATGACATAATAAAGATAAAAAAGTAATGTATAAATATAGAAACTACTAGGTAGGCCGGAGGGGTCAATAAAAAGAAAATTAAAAATAGGATTGGTAAAAAATTTAACAACAAATCTAGTAGAAATAATGGTATATAGTGCAGATGTGGCTCAGCAAAAACACGACTATAATAAAACAAGTAAAGGTACTCAATTAAAATTAGGCAAAGACTTTGAACTAAAATCATATATAGAAAATGGGATAAAAAAAGGAAGAAAAACACGAGAAGAGATAATTGTTAAAATATCAGGTTTTAAGAAAGCAGAATATGTAATAGCAGCATTGGATAAAATTGAAAGAAAATTTAAGAATGAATTTAAGCAAAAGTTCAAGAGTATAACATTTGACAATGGAGCTGAATTTAGGGATTATAAAGGATTAGAGAAGTCATACGATAGGAGAAAAAAGTCAAAGAGAGTATCTGTGTTTTATGCTCACCCATATCGTTTTGGTGAACGTGGTGGTAATGAGAATAACAATAGATTAGTAAGACGATTTTTGCCAAAAGGTACTGATATAACGCCAATATCGGATGAATACATACAATGGATAGAAGACTGGATAAATAATTTGTTGAGACCAATGTTTGGATTTAAATCGTCGTTACAAGTTGCTTGAAAATTACCAACATAACATTGTACAACTTTTGAAAAAAATTCGTTCATTTAATATTGCAATTTATATATAATTATTTGGCGATGAATAGCATTGACTAACATTTCATAATGTGATAACATAAAGAAGTAAGCAATAAATTGGATAGACTGAGAGATTATTTTTTAGTCAGAAGTATGTGCTTGTCACAGGAGGAATTAGTATGTTAGTTGACTTCAAACGTAATTGCGAAGATTTCGGCAAAAAAGGAAATGTTTTAAGCAAACTCGATGCACTATTGAAGAGTGAAACAAAGGCTATTATTCCAGAAACTTTAATTATTCCCGTTAGTTTTTTCAATAACAAAGTAAGAAACAGATTGTATTTGGGAATAGAATTATTGACATCTGATGAAAAACAAGAAATTCTTAAAGAAATTAGGAAAAGATTTGGAAATAAAAGGTTGGTAGTGAGGAGCTCGGCTAGCTGCGAAGATTCCATATTATTTACTAACTCTGGTCAGTATGATTCGTTTTTAAATCTAGTGTCAGATTCGGAAATTATATGTGCCATTGAGAAGATTTACTATTCATTCATTTCTGAGAATGCACGAAAGTATTCAGAAATAAATAATGTAACAATCTCTAATGAAGGAATGGCAGTACTTATTCAAGAAGTTGCACCAGTTTATAGAGCTGGGGTGATGTTCACTTCTAATCCCGTAACTGGACAAGATATTGCTATAATTGAGTTCTGTGATGGATTGGGAGAAGCTGTTGTTGCAGGTCAGAGCCGTGTTACGAGACTTTTTGAAACTGACTTACGGCTTAGCAAGGTTTTCAAGAGATTGATTCATATTGGGAAGTTAATAGAAGAAGAAATGGGAAGTCCACAAGACATTGAATGGGGCATTGATATTCAAAATAATATATATATTTTTCAGGCTAGACCAATTGTTATGCTTCATAGAGAATGTAGAAACTTTGCTCTCTTTGAGGCGATTGGATATGGCAATCAACTGATAATATCTAAAGGCTTTACAATTGGGCGAATCTCGGATGAGTTACCGTATAAACTTATTGTGCAAGATGGTAAGTTAACGTCAAAAGACTTAATTCCTATTATGGACAGCAAGGGTATCATATTGCGAACAGGTGGAATGCTTTCGCATTTTGCCAACATTGTTAGGGAGTTTAATAAACCTTGCATTATTATTGAAGATAAAATTCAGATAAATGCTAATCAAATATATGTATTGAATGCATATGATGGTAGTATAGCTGAATTTGAGGGACTTACGTATGATGTCAAAGTATGTGCAATATGGAATTATGCGTGTGACTTAGTTTTGAATTCAAGTGCCAACTATAAGGAAGAACTAGGAATAAAAAAACACTCATTTTTTGATACTATGACTGACTGTAAATGTTGTTCTTTTGAATTATGTGGTAGAACGATAAGTGTACAGTATAAGGGACGGTCGCTAGAGCTAGAGTTCATTACTAAGGAATTGACGTCGAAATTTTTTAATGGAACATGGACGTAGTTTATTGAATATGTCTAAAAATGGTGGGAATCATCTATTGGTTCCTACCATTTTTAAGATTCAAATTCATTAAAGTGAAGTTCTTTATTTATGACGAATTGTAATTTGCATAAAAATTAGCATTTTCGGTTGACTTTTGTCGAATATAGATTTAGAATAAGTTGAAGGCAATGAGAAAGAGGAGTAGAATTAAACTGAGTTTTAAGAGAGGAAGCAGATTTGGTGCGATGTTTCTAACTAAAGTAATTTGAAGACACTTTTGAGCAGTTTTGTGATTAAGCAAGACCGTGTGGTTACGTTAAAGACCTAGAGTTAAAATGTGGGTGGTACCACGGAAGAGATACTTTCGTCCCTAGAGTAGTTTTTACTACTTTAGGGACTTTTGTTTTTGAAAGGAGAGATTTTGATGAATGAGTACAGAACTCATTATTGCAATGAATTAAGAATTGCTGATGTAGGAAAAGAAGTAAGAATAGCCGGATGGGTGCAGACTATAAGAGATTTAGGATCTGTTATTTTCTTAGATATTAGAGACCATTTCGGAATCACACAGGCTGTTATTTCAGATGATGAAGAAAATATGAAGATTATTAGAGGAATAAATACTGAAAGTACTGTTTCTATCACAGGTAAGGTTCGTGAACGTTCTAATAAGAATCCTAATCTTCCAACAGGAGATATTGAAATTGTTCCTTCTAAAATCATTGTTTGTGGCAAGGCTAAAAATGTTTTGCCTTTTGAAATTAATATCGACCAAGATGTAAGAGAGGACTTAAGACTTGAATACAGATTCCTTGATTTAAGAAATGAAAAAATTCATAATAACATTGTTTTTAGAGCAAAAATTATGAAGACTGTTCGTGAAATAATGGACGATATGGGATTTGTTGAGATTCAAACTCCAATTCTTACAAGTTCTTCTCCGGAAGGTGCAAGAGACTTCTTAGTTCCAAGTAGACTTCATCCAGGTGAATTTTATGCATTACCACAAGCTCCTCAACAGTTTAAACAACTTTTGATGATGTCAGGTTTTGATAAGTATTACCAAATCGCTCCTTGTTTTAGAGATGAAGACCCTAGAGCAGACAGATCTCCAGGAGAGTTTTACCAAGTAGACTTGGAAATGTCATTTGCTACACAAGAAGATGTGCTAAAAGCTGTTGAAAATGTTGTACTAAATACATTTAGAAAGCACACAACTTGGAGTGTAAGTGAAGATGGATTAATTAGAATTCCATATAAAGAGGCAATGAAGAAATATGGTTCAGATAAGCCGGATTTAAGAAATCCACTTATTATTGAAGATGCAACTGAGTTATTTAAGGATACTGAGTTTGCTGCATTTAAGGATAAGACTGTTAGAATGATTATTGTTCCGAATTGCGCTAAGGAGACTAGAAAATTCTTTGACCAAATGACTGAATTTGCCGTTAATGAATGTGGAGCAAAGGGGCTTGGATATATTAAGGTTAACGAGGATATGACTTTTGCTGGTGGAATAACTAAGTTTATTACCGAGCCTATGAGAGCTGAATTATTAAATAAGGTTAAGGCAAACGACGCTGTATTCTTTATGGCAGATGAGGAAGAAACAGTTAATAAGATTGCCGGTGGAGTTAGAATTGAATTAGGTAAGAGACTTGATCTATTAGAGAAGAACACATATAAGTTCTGTTGGATAGTTGATTTCCCTATGTATGAGAAAGATGAAGAAGGAAAAATCGAATTTAATCATAACCCATTCTCAATGCCACAAGGTGGACTTGAAGCATTAAATACAAAAGATCCGCTAGATATTTATGCATGGCAGTATGACTTAGTATGTAATGGATATGAACTTGCATCCGGAGCTGTTAGAAACCACGATGTTGAAATAATGGAAAGAGCTTTTGAAATAGCCGGATACACAAGGCAACATGTTGAAGCTAAGTTCGGAGCATTGTTTAATGCATTCCAATATGGAGCACCACCGCATGCCGGAGCAGCTCCTGGGTTAGATAGAATGGTAATGTTACTTGCAGAGGAAGATAGCATAAGAGAAGTAATCGCATTCCCTAAGAATAGTAAAGCAAGAGATTTATTAATGGGAGCACCGTCAGCGGTATATCCTAACCAATTAGATGATGTCCACATTATGCTAAAGCCGGTTAAAAAGGAAGATAAGTAAAAAAGTTAAAGTGGAAAATCACGGCATGGTTTTAATTAAAAACGCAAAAAAAGTGTATAATTAAAGAACTCTAGCGAATGAGCTAGAGTTCTTTAACATAAAGGCAAATGAGACCTTTATTTAATTGATTCGACAGCCGCAACATAAACGAGCCAAAAATTATCGGCCGAATAATTTTGGATTAGAGCGACTTTGCAATACTTGCCGTTATATTCCATACTTGCAAAGTCCGCTTTTGCGACTTGCTTTTCAAAGATTGGTTTAGAAACAAGTTTTACGTTTAGACCAAAATCTAAAAAATTTCTTACTTCTTCCAATTCGTCGATAAAGTCGCTAACGTTTGAAATTATTCGTTCTTGCACAGCAGTCTTTTCTGAATTGCTTAGGGCCGAAGAAGCAATTCGCTCTAATTTTGTCTCCTTGTTTTTTAACTGTTCCTTGATTGTCAATGTTGAATTTTCGATTTTCATACATATCCTCCATAATGTGTGTTTTTATTTTTAAGCTGTAATGAATTCTTTACGGGATATATGCTATATACAGTGTTATAGCTCTTAATATGGGTAACAAGATGGCTAATATTAAAAAGATGTATTTGGTAAAATCCATTCTTCTTAATCATTGAAGTGACCTGTAATATTCGGCAAATTCGGGTGTGCCAATCAGCTTATGAATATCGTTTTCCGATATAGTTTCGCCGTAGATACTTCTCTTTTGACAAAAAGTTGTGTAAGCAGGAAAAAATACGGTTGAATCGTAGTACCAACGTAGTATTTTTAGAGAAAAATATGATAACCAAAGTATTATAATACCAAACATATCAACCTCCGCAAAAATATTTTTTGGATTTTATATATTATTCTAACGAAAAAAGTATATCATAATTTCAGATTATTGTCAACTTGCATAAGCATTTAGAATAATTGCACTTCGTTTTGTATAAGTTTATACAAACAATGTGAAACGGAGTGTTTTTTATTATATTTGTGTATTATCAAAAATCGGCAGTATATTATGCTTGCGTATTATTGGATATATAGTTAAGAAAAAATTATTCCAGTACAGTGGAATAACTTTACTTTTTTTGCATAGTATAGTACAATATAACTATGAGGAGATGATAAAATATGTTGATAAGAGAAAAATATCTTTCTAAAATTAGAGGCTTTTATGATGAAACATCTTTAATAAAGATTATATATGGAATGCGTAGAAGTGGAAAGTCGGTAATTTTAACACAAATTATTGATGAAATAAAGGCTAAAGGAGTAAGTGAAGAGAATATCATTTATATTAATTTTGAATCATTAAAATATGATTTTATAAATAATGCAAAAGACTTATTTAATTATATAGAATCAAAAACAATTAATAAAGATAAATACTATGTTTTTTTAGATGAAATACAAAAAATAGAAAATTTTGAACAGGGTATTAATTCACTTAGAATAACAGAACAATATAGTATATTTATAACAGGATCTAATAGTAGAATGACATTACTTGAACTATCAACAGATTTATCAGGAAGATATGTAAGTTTTAGAATTAATCCACTGTCTTTTAGGGAAGTAGTAGAATTAACTGGTACAACAGAAGATAAATATGAAAAGTTACTATTAGATATTTTTAAGTGGGGAAGTTTACCACAGAGATTTTTGTTTGAGAGTGATAATGATAAAATTAGTTATTTGTCTAGTGTATATGATTCTATTATATTAAAAGATATTGTAGAACGTTTAGGGATAAAGGATATTGCCTCATTTAATAAGGTTTTACAGTATGTACTAGATACTGAAGCACGCGAGTTTTCAAGAGATAATGTAATAGAGTTCTTGAAAAGGGAACATCATGAAATCGCTAATGATACACTTTATAATTATTTAGAAGCTTTTTCTTCAACATTTATAATGAACAAGGTATATAGATACGATATTCATGGGAAAAGTACATTAAAAACTTTAAATAAGTATTATGCTAATGATTTGGGAATAAAGCAAATAAAGACAAGTGGTGAAACATTAAATTATTCTGTTTCGTTAGAAAATATGGTATATAATGATTTGATTTCAAAAGATTATAAAGTATATGTTGGGAAAACTAAGAAGGGTGAAATAGATTTTATTGCATCTAAAAATAATAGTATTAAATATATACAGGTGTGCTATACATTAGATAAGCCTGAGACGCTAGAACGTGAATTTAGTGCTTTTAATGAAATTGATGATGAAAGCGAAAAGATAATAATTTCGTTAGATAGGGAAGACTATTCAAGAGAGGGGATAAGGCATATAAATGTATTTGATTTTTTGATGAATGATGAAATATAGAGCAAAAAGCAAAGATAATGATCCACTTCCAATACAATGCAAAGCATACAACGGCAGTTATGATTAAATATGAAGCAACGATAGTGGCCAGGATATAGCGAATGATGTGAAAAACGCGCTTGATTATTTTCATAAAACGACCTCCATTAAAAAGTATGGATATATAAACACATTTTTGATAAGGAGAGTATATCATAGCTTTTAATTATGGCCAACTTTTTTATATAAAAAGCTTTTGATAGAATAATTGCACTTCGTTTCGCATAAGTTTATACAAACAATGTGAAACGGAGTGTTTTTTATGAGACTTTATGTATGGGATAAATGGAAACTAATGAGGTATTGTTTTGTAATTGCTTTAATTGGGATGGCTTTTTCAGTAGCCGGAAAGGTTACAAATGATGTTATATCTACGGTTGCCTCTACAACTAGAAAATTACCTATATACAATATAGAAACAACCGAGCCTAAAATTTCGCTTACGTTTGACTGCGCTTGGGGAGCAGAAGATATGCCACAGATTTTAGATACATTAAAGGAAAATAATATAAAAGCTACTTTTTTTGTGCTTGGAGAATGGGTAGATAAATTTCCAGATGTCATAAAACGTATGACGGATGAAGGACATGATGTAGCAAATCATTCGGATACACATCCTCATATTGCATCACTATCATATGATAACATAAAAAGTGAAATTAAGAATGCAAACGAGAAAATTGAAAATGCAACGGGTAAAGAAAATAACTTATTTAGAGCGCCATATGGGGAATATAACGACAATGTAATTAGTGCAGCTGAAGAATTAGGATTTTATACAATTCAATGGGATGTAGATAGCCTAGATTGGAAGAACTTTGGTGCAGATAACATATTAAGTCGAGTTACTTCTAAAGTGAAAAATGGTTCGATTATATTAATGCATAATGGAACTAAAGATACAGCAACAGTTTTGCCTGAGCTAATACGGCAATTAAAAGATAAAGGATATGAATTTAAACCTATATCCGAGTTTATTTATAAAGATAATTACATAATTGACCATGCAGGAATGCAAAAGCCAAATTAGTAAGAAGCCACACAGTTTTGTGTGGTTTTTACTTTCCTAACGGATTGACATTTTCACTGAAGTGTTGTATTTTATTGTCTGTAATAATTGTGGAGGTGAGCTAAATGATAGAAATACAAAATATATGTTTTGAAAGAGACAACAAGAAAATCTTAGATAACGTAAGTTTAACTATAAATGATGGTGAATTTGTGGCTGTAACAGGGCCTAACGGTTCTGGTAAGTCTACATTAGCTAAAATAATAATGGGAATTAACAAACAAGATTCTGGAAAGATTATTTTTAATGGACAAGATATTAGCAATATGAGTATCGTAGAAAGAGCTAATTTAGGAATAAGCTTTGCTTTTCAGCAACCTGTAAGATTTAAGGGACTTACTGTTTCTGATTTAATTAAATTATCTTCTAAAGGTGAAGCTACACGTAGTCAGATTTGTGACATTTTATCATCAGTTGGACTATGTGCAAAAGAGTATATGAATAGAGAAGTAAACAATTCATTATCTGGCGGAGAACTAAAGAGAATAGAAATTGCTACTATTTTAAATAAAGAATCAAACCTTATAATATTGGACGAGCCTGAGGCAGGAATAGATTTATGGAGCTTTAACAATTTAACCACTTTGTTTAAGGAAATGAGAAATAAGGCCAAAAGTCCCGTTTTAACTATTTCTCACCAAGAGCGAATACTTAATATTGCTGATAGAATAGTAATATTAAAGGACGGAAAAGTAGAGAAAATAGAAAGCAAAGAAGAATTATCTGATGATGCTTTCTTAGCACCTACTTGCTGTAAATTACAAAGGGGTGAGATAAATGAATAGTACAGATAAAAACTTGTTACAAACCATATCTGACTGGGATGGAGTTTCAGATGGTGCATACAATATTAGATATAATGGTAAAGGAATAGAAAGAAAAATTACCGAAAATGTAAATATAGTTACTAAAACTGATGTGCCCGGTATAGATATTATGGTAAAGGAAAATACAAAGATGGAAAGTGTTCATATTCCTGTATTACTTACAGAGAGTGGACTTAAGGATAACGTGTATAATGATTTCTTTATCGGTAAAAATGCGGATGTAGTTATTGTTGCCGGCTGCGGAATTCATAACGATGCTCACGGTGACTCAGAACATAATGGAATACATAGATTTTTCTTAGAAGAAAATGCAAAAGTAAAATATATAGAAAAGCATTATGGTGAGGGTACCGGAGATGGAAAAAGAATCTTAAATCCGATTACTGAAGTTACACTAGGCAAAGGTTCATATATGGAAATTACTTCTGTACAAATAAAAGGTGTAGATTCCACAGAACGTGTTACAAAGGCAGACGTGGGTGAAAATGCAACGTTGGTAATTAATGAAAAAATAATGACTCATGGTTCTCAAACTGCGAAAACATCTTTTGAACTAAACTTAAATGGAGATACATCAAAAGCTCAAATTTCTTCTAGAACAGTTGCAACAGAAAAGTCCAAGCAAGTATTTGCTTCTAAGGTTTTTGGAAATGCAAAGTGTTTTTCACATGTTGAATGTGATTCCATAATTAAAGATGAAGCTACCGTTACATCTATTCCGGAAATTACTGCAAATAATGTTGGTGCAAACTTAATCCATGAGGCAGCAATAGGGAAAATTAATGGTGAACAGCTAACAAAGCTTATGACTTTAGGCCTTACTGAGAAAGACGCTGAAAATGCGATAATTGAGGGATTCTTGAAATAAAGGAATTTTTAGGACAGAATACAATGTTGTTCTGTCTTTTTTGTTGAAAAAGTTACTGTTTTTATATATAATTATAACTAGTGAATAATCTGAAAGGAGCAAAGAAATGGAAAACGAAAAAGTCATAGTTTTAGACTTCGGTGGGCAATATAACCAACTTATTGCACGAAGAGTAAGAGAATTAAACGTTTATGCAGAAGTTTTGCCATACAACGTTTCACTTGAAAGAATTAAGGCATTAAATCCAAAAGGTATTATTTTTACCGGAGGACCTGCAAGTGTACTAGATGAGGACGCACCACTCTGCAACAAGGAAATTTTTGAATTAAACATACCTATTTTAGGAATATGTTATGGCATGCAAATGACGGCACATTTACTTGACGGAGAAGTTAAACGTGCAGAGAATAGAGAGTACGGAAAAGTAATTTCAGATTTTAAGCAAAGTAAATTATTCGAAGGCATTATTGGTGAAAACCAAGTTTGGATGAGCCATACTTACTATGTAGCTAAAGTCCCAACCGGTTTTAATACAATTGCAACAAGCGAAAATTGTAGTTGCGTTGCTATGGAATGTGAGAAAAAGAATATATATTCAGTTCAATTCCATCCGGAAGTTATGCATACAATAAACGGACATTCAATACTTAAAAATTTCTTGTTTAATGTATGTAAATGTCGTGGTGATTGGAAAATGGATGCGTTTGCTGAAAATGCAATAAAGAGTATTAAAGAGAAAGTTGGAGACGGCAAAGTGTTATGTGCTTTATCCGGTGGTGTAGATTCTTCTGTCGCTGCTACTTTAATACATAAAGCAGTAGGTAAGCAACTTACTTGTATATTCGTTGACCATGGTTTGCTCAGAAAAGATGAGGGCGACGAAGTTGAAAAAGTGTTCAAGGAACGCTTTGATATGGACATAATCAGAGTAAACGCACAAGAAAGATTTTTAAGTAAATTAAAAGGTGTAAGTGATCCGGAAACTAAGAGAAAAATTATTGGTGCTGAGTTTATAAATGTGTTTGAAGAAGAAGCGAAGAAAATCGGCAAAGTTGATTTCTTAGTTCAAGGTACAATTTATCCTGATGTAATTGAGAGTGGCGGAATTAAAGGCTCAGCAGTAATCAAGAGCCATCATAATGTTGGCGGATTGCCTGATCATGTTGACTTTAAGGAAATAATAGAACCACTTAGAATGTTATTTAAAGATGAAGTAAGAGTGCTAGGAGAAGAACTTGGAATTCCACATGATTTAGTATGGAGACAACCATTTCCTGGTCCTGGACTTGCTATAAGGATTATCGGAGATATAACTGAAGATAAGGTAAAAATTCTTCAAGAGGCTGATTTTATTTATAGAGATGAAATAAAGAAAGCCGGACTTCAAGAATCGATTTGGCAATACTTTGCAGTGTTGACTGGAATGAGAAGTGTTGGTGTTATGGGCGATGAGAGAACATACGATTATACAATAGCACTTCGTGGAGTAACAAGTGTAGACGGAATGACAGCAGATTGGGCAAGAATTCCGTATGATGTTCTAGAGAAGATTTCAACTAGAATTGTAAATGAAGTGGGACATATTAACAGAGTGGTATACGATATTACTAGTAAGCCACCTGCAACTATTGAGTGGGAATAGTCCCCAAAAGCTCTGAAAGTGGCAGAATGATGGGCTTTTTAGATTCAAAAACAGCCTCAACAACACTTTATTCCAACTTTTTTCCAACTTTTTTATCAAAAACTATTGCCAAATGTTGCATTATGGTGTAAAATGGTTAATGTTGTGACAGATACGCGTTGAAGCGAAAAGTGGCGCAAACCGCTCAAAAATCGGCGGTAAGGTGGGAATTTTCGTGGAGCATGTCCGATTTTAAACCGGGCGACAAGCTGAAGATTTTAAAGATTTAACTGTAAGGTTTCATTCTTTTGGATTTTACCCGGGATTTGGACTGTTTAAAAGTCCAGTTTTATTGTCTCGGGTTTTTAAATGTAAGTTTATGAAACACCAGGAGACGTTGTTAGGCTTGACGCTACATTATCAAACAAAAAGGAGGAATTGATGTGACAAGTAACAGCGAAAAAATCAGAATCAGATTGAAGGCTTACGAACATCAAGTATTAGATCTTTCTGCAGCAAAGATTATTGATACTGCAAAGAGAACAGGAGCAAAAATTTCAGGACCTATTCCACTTCCAACAGAGAAGGAAATAGTAACAATCTTGAAATCTCCACACAAATACAAAGATTCGAGAGAACAATTTGAAATGAGAACACATAAGAGACTTATTGATGTTCTTTACCCAACTCAAAAGACTATGGAAGCGTTGACAAAGTTAGATTTACCTGCCGGCGTAGAAATCGAAGTAAAAGTTCAATAAGAGTTGTAGCAACGTAGGAAAAGCAAATTTTTTAGAATGCTTTCCCGGTCAAGTTCACGGAAAGGTGAACCAATAACCTAAGGAGGAGAAAAAAATGAAAAAAGGTATTTTAGCTAAGAAGGTTGGAATGACTCAAATTTTCTTAGAAGATGGGAAAATGCTTCCTGTAACAGTTTTAGAAGCAGGTCCATGCACAGTTATCCAAAAGAAAACAGTTGAAACTGATGGATATAATGCTGTAAAAGTAGCTTTTGGAGAAATTCGCGAAAAGTTAGTTAATAAAGCTAAAAAAGGTGAATTTGCTAAGGCTAACGTAGAAGTAAAGAGATATGTAAAAGAACTTAGACTTGAAGATGTAGCTAACTTAAATGTTGGAGACGAAATTAAGGTTGATGTTTTTGCAGCCGGAGATGCTATTGACGCTAGTGGCGTTACAAAGGGTCACGGATTTGCAGGTGTTATCAAGAGACACGGTTCGCATAGAGGACCTATGGCTCACGGTTCTATGTATCATAGACGTCCAGGTTCAATGGGTGCTCACTCAGATCCAGGTAGAGTATTCAAAGGTAAGAAATTGCCAGGACATATGGGTAGTGAAAACGTAACTATTATTAACTTAGACGTAGTTAAAGTTGATACAGACAAGAATCTTTTATTTGTAAAGGGTAGTGTTCCTGGAGCAAAAGGAAGCCTACTTTGCTTAAGAGATTCTGTAAAGAACAAGTAAGGAAGGAGGATAAACAATGCCTAAGATGGATTTATATAACGTAAGCGGAAAAGTAGTTGGAAACATCGAATTAAAAGATGAAATTTTCAATGCTGAAATTAATACAGATGCTATGTATTTAGCTGTAGAAAGTTATCTTGCTAATCAAAGACAAGGAACACAATCTACAAAGACTAGATCAGAAGTTAGCGGTGGTGGCGTAAAGCCTTGGAAACAAAAAGGTACAGGTCGTGCACGTCAAGGAAGTATTCGTGCTCCACAATGGATTAAGGGTGGTATCGCTCTTGGACCTAAGCCTAGAACATATACAATAAAACTTAACAAGAAAGTTAAGAGAGTTGCATTAAGATCTGCTCTAAGTTCTAAAGTTGCTGAGAATAACATCATCGTATTAGATGAAATTAATTTCTCTGAAATCAAAACAAAGAACATGGTAGAAGTTCTTAAAAACTTAAATCTTGATACTAATGCACTAATCGTATTAGGTGACAAGAATGAAAACGTAGTAAGATCTGCAAAGAATCTTCCTAATGTTAAGACAGCATATGTTAATACTATTAATGTTTACGACATTGTTAAGTATAACAAGTTTATCGTAACTCAAGATGCAGCTCACAAAATTGAGGAGGTGTATGCATAATGACAGCACAAGATATCATTATTAAACCTATCATTACTGAAAAAAGTAGTGTCGCAATGGCTGAAGGAAAATACACTTTTAGAGTTACAAATAGTGCTTCAAAAACAGCAGTTAAGAAGGCTGTTGAAGAATTATTTAATGTAAAAGTTGTTTCTGTTAATACAGTAAGTATGCCTGGTAAGGAAAAGAGAATGGGTGTTCATTCTGGAAAAACTCCTGATTGGAAGAAAGCAATCGTAAAGATTGATACAAACCCTTCTGAAGAAAATTACTTAGAAAAAGGCGGAAAAGCTACTACAACAAGTAAGAAATATAACAATGAAATTGCTGACTTCAACCCACAAGTTTAGTCCTGGCAATGTATGTATAGAATCTTAATGGTTCTGCAAAACAAATTAGAAATGGAGTGAAATACACAATGGGTATTAAAAAATATAATCCTACTACTCCTTCAAGACGTGGTATGACAGTGTCTACTTTCGAAGAAATTACAAAGAAGACTCCTGAAAAGTCTCTTCTTGCTCCACTTAACAAGAAAGGTGGAAGAAACTCTTACGGAAGAATCACAGTTAGACATATCGGCGGAGGAAATAAAACAAAATATAGAGTAATTGATTTCAAGAGAAATAAAGATGGAATGAATGCAACAGTTATTGGTATCGAATATGATCCAAACAGAAGTGCGAACATTGCTTTACTTGAATATGAAGATAAGGAAAGAAGATATATCTTAGCTCCTATCGGATTAAAAGACGGAGATACAGTTCGTTCAGGTGCTGATGCTGATATCAAGCCAGGAAACGCACTTCCTATTGAAAACATTCCAGTTGGTACTATGGTACACAACATTGAAATGAAACCTGGGAAAGGTGGACAAATTGCAAGATCTGCTGGACTTGCTGCTCAAATCATGGCTAAAGAAGGAGAATATGCACATTTAAGATTGCCTTCTGGTGAAATGAGATTAATAGCTATTAAATGTAAAGCTACTGTTGGTGAAGTTGGAAATACTGATTATGAAAACGTTCATCTCGGTAAAGCTGGTAAATCAAGAAACTTGGGTATCAAACCTGCAGTTCGTGGTGCAGTTATGAACCCTAATGATCACCCACATGGTGGTGGTGAAGGTAAGTCTCCAGTTGGACACGCAGGACCACTTACTCCTTGGGGTAAACCGGCTCTTGGTTACAAGACTAGAAATAAGAAGAATCCTTCTAACAAGTATATTGTTAAGAGAAGAAACGGTCGCTAATTTCCGTACTAAATTGGTAATAATGTTAAAATGCTATTGCTATTGCAATAGAAATAAACGAAAAGGAGTTGTTTAATTTGAGTAGATCTCTAAAAAAAGGACCTTTCGTTGCTGAAAGTTTAATGAAGAAAGTTCAAGAAATGAATAAAGCAAACGAAAAGAACGTAATAAAGACTTGGTCAAGATCTTCTACAATTTATCCTAATATGGTAGGACATACAATCGCAGTACACGATGGAAGAAAACACGTGCCTGTATATATAACAGAAGAAATGATTGGACATAAATTGGGAGAATTTGCACCAACAAGAACATTTAAGGGTCACACAGACCGTGCTGCTAAATCTGCTGCAGCTACTACTGCTGCTAAGAAGTAATGAAAGGAGGAAATGAAAAATGAGTACAAGAACAAAGGAAGAGATTCAAGAAATCTGGGCTGCAACAAACGCACCTCATACAAAAAGCAATAAACCTCCTAGACTTACTAAAAGAGAAAAGAAATTAATTGGTGTTGGTAAGGACGAAGGAAGAGCTGTATTAAAATATGCTAGAATATCTTCAAGAAAAGTTAAAATAGTTGCTGACCTTATTAAAGGAAAGAGTGCTATCGAAGCAATGAACATATTAAAATTTACACCAAAGGCTGGTTCTTCTATTTTAGCTAAGTTGTTAAAATCAGCTATAAGCAATGCTGAGAATAATAACAATTTATCAGTTGATAATCTTGTAGTTTCTGAATTATATGCTAGTCAAGGACCTACAATGAAGAGATTAATGCCAAAAGCACAAGGTAGAGGTGCAAGAATTCGTAAGAGAACTTGTCACATCACAGTAGTGCTAAGAGAAGCTAAATAAGGAGGGTAAATCATGGGACAAAAGACTCACCCACATGGTGTAAGAGTGGGCATCATCAAAGATTGGAATTCTAAATGGTATGCAGATAAGAAAACATTTGGAGATAATCTTGTTGAAGATAATAAAATTCGTAAGTATGTAAAGAGTAAATTATTTGTTGCCGGAGTTTCTGATATCGAAATTGAAAGAACAGCCGGAAAAGTTAAGGTTAAAGTTAATACTGCTAAGCCTGGTATAGTAATCGGTAAAGGCGGAGAATTAGTAGAAATTCTTCGTAAAGAATTAGAAAAGATTACAGGTAAAGAAGTTGCTATGGATATAATCGAAGTAAAGAATCCTGAAGTTAATGCTCAATTAGTAGCTGAAAACATCGCAGGACAAATTGAAAAGAGAGTAGCATTTAGACGTGCTATGAAACAAGCAATGTCTAGAGCAATGAAAATGGGAGCTAAGGGAATTAAGACTTCTGCTTCTGGTAGACTTGCTGGTGCTGAAATCGCAAGAACAGAACATTATCATGAAGGAACAATTCCTCTACAAACTTTAAGAGCGGATATTGATTATGGTTTCTATGAAGCTGATACAACATACGGTAAGATCGGTGTTAAGGTTTGGATTTATAAAGGTCAAGTGCTTCCTACAAATAAAAACAAAAAAGTTGCAAAAAAAGCTGAGGGGGGCGAATAATTATGTTAATGCCTAAAAGAGTAAAATATAGAAAAATGCAAAGAGGTAGAATGAAAGGTGTAGCTACACGTGGTAACGTTGTAAGTGACGGAGAATATGGTCTACAAGCAACAGAACCAGCTTGGATTACAGCTAACCAAATCGAAGCTGCCAGAATTGCTATGACACGTTACATTAAACGTGGTGGACAAGTTTGGATAAAAATCTTCCCTGATAAATCAGTATCTAAGAAACCTGCTGAAACTCGTATGGGTAGTGGTAAAGGTTCTCCAGAATACTGGGTTGCTGTTGTTAAGCCAGGAAGAGTACTTTTTGAAATTGCCGGAGTTAGCGAAGAATTAGCAAGAGAAGCTATGAGACTAGCTAGTCACAAACTTCCTATTGCTACAAAATTCGTAGCTCGTGAAAAAAACATAGGTGGTGAAGAGAATGAAGCCGAATAAAATTAGAGAAATGTCAGATGTTGAACTTAATAATGAATTATCAAATTTGAAAGCTGAGCTTTTCAAATTAAGATTCCAAAGTGCAACAAACCAATTAGACAATCCATTACAAATAAAAGCAGTAAGAAAAGACATTGCTAGAATAAAGACCGTTCTTAAAGAAAAGGAAATCTCTTCAGCGAAATAGAGTCGAAATCGAATAGAATAGTAGGCAGATATTGAGCTTAGTGATTCCTTAAGGTTGGAACAGTAAATTAGCGATGATAATTTTCGAAAGGAGGATTTATAATGGAAGAAACAAGAGGAAGAAGAAAAGTAAGAACTGGAAAAGTTATTAGTAATAAGATGGATAAGACTATTGTTGTTACTATTTCTGAAAACAAAAAACATCCTTTATATAACAAAGTTATGAAGTCTACTTACAGATTAAAGGCTCATGACGAAGAAAATGCTTGTGGAATAGGAGATACTGTAAAAGTAGCTGAAACAAGACCACTTAGCAAAGATAAGAGATGGAGATTAGTAGAAATAGTTGAAAAAGCTAAGTAGTTTGCTACTAATTAATAATATAAACTTAATATAAAACTCGATTAAAAGGAGTGAAAATAATGATACAAGTACAATCTAGACTAACTGTTGCAGATAATACTGGTGCTAAGGAAGTTATGTGTATTAAGGTTCTTGGCGGTTCCGGTAGAAAATTTGCTAACATTGGTGATGTAATAGTTGTTTCTGTTAAAACCGCAACACCAGGTGGAGTTGTTAAAAAAGGCGACGTTGCTAAGGCTGTTATAGTTCGTTCTACAAAGGGAATTAAGAGAAATGACGGGACATCAATTAAATTTGATGAAAACGCTGCTGTTCTTATTAAGGATGACAACACACCAAAGGGAACACGTATCTTTGGACCTGTTGCTCGTGAATTAAGAGAAAAAGATTTTATGAAGATTATATCATTAGCACCCGAAGTATTATAGGCATTAATTGCTTAGTGAATCTAAAATAAGGGTAAATGGTGTATATATAATAAAGGGGTGAAAACAGTGAACATTAAAAAAGGCGATACAGTTCAGATTATATCTGGAGAAGATAAAGGTAAAAAGGGTAAAGTTCTTCAAGCTATCCCAACTGAAAATAAGATTTTAGTTGAAGGAGTTAATGTAAGAACAAAACATACAAAGCCAAGAAAAGCCGGTGAAACAGGTGGTATTGTTAAACAATCAGTTGCAATCCCAGTTTCAAAGGCAATGGTGGTTTGCAAGAAATGTAATACTGTTACAAGAGTTGCTCATACAACTTTAAGTGATGGTACTAAAGTAAGAACTTGCAAAAAATGTAATGAATCATTAGATGTTAAGTAAAGGAGGGAATCTAAATGGAAAGATTACAAGAAAAATATAATAAAGAAATAGCTCCTGCTATGAAAGCTAAGTTCAATTATAGTTCTGCAATGCAGATTCCTAAGCTTGAAAAAATAGTACTTAACATGGGTGTTGGAGAAGTTAGAGAAAACGCTAAAGCATTAGAAAGTGCTATCAAAGACATGGAAATGATTACAGGACAAAAAGCTATCGTAACAAAGGCTAAAAAAGCTATTGCTACATTCAAAATCAGACAAGGAATGAACATTGGATGCAAAGTTACTCTAAGAGGAGAAAAGATGTATACATTCTTAGACAAACTTATCAGTGTTGCATTACCACGTGTTAGAGACTTTAGAGGAATTAATCCTAATTCATTTGATGGAAGAGGAAATTATTCAATGGGAGTTAAGGAACAATTAATTTTCCCTGAAATTGAATATGATAAAGTTGATAAAATCAGAGGAATGGACATTATATTTGTAACAACAGCTAATACAGACGTTGAAGCAAAAGAATTACTTTCAATGTTCGGTATGCCATTTGCTGGTTAAAAAATCTTTGGAATAGGAGGAAAAATAGCATGGCAAAGAAATCTATGATTGCTAAGCAAAAGAGAACTCAAAAGTTTTCTACCAGAGAATATAATAGATGTAAAATTTGTGGAAGACCACATGCATATATTAGAAAATTTGGAATTTGCCGTCTATGCTTTAGAGTATTAGCTCACAAGGGAGAAATTCCTGGAGTTAAGAAAGCTAGCTGGTAGGGAGACGTAACAGCACGAACGAAGTGAGTGCATTGTACGTCCCCCGTAAGAGAACTCTAAAGTGCGAAGCAGTTTAGCAAGTTCTTACTACGAGAGCAGTACAGAACGAGCAGAGTTCGTTCGTTGTACGTCCCTTGTAAGGGAACTCTAAATGCAAAGCATTTAGCAAGTTTCTACTAGAAACGTGTTAGTTAGAAGAAGGTAAATCTATAATCTCAAAAAAGGAGGTAAAAACGATGAATTTAACAGATCCAATTGCAGATATGTTAACTCGTATCAGAAACGCAAGTTCATCTAAGCATGAAACAGTTGATGTTCCAAAGTCAAAGATGAAGAAAGCAATAGCTGATATATTAGTTGAAGAAGGATATATAAAAGGCTATACAGAGGATGAAAGAAACCTTAAGATAGCATTAAAATATGTTGGAAATAAACAAAAAGTTATTTCTGGATTAAAGAGAATCAGTAAACCTGGATTACGTGTTTATGCAGAATGTGAAAACTTACCTAAAGTATTAAATGGTTTAGGAATTGTATTAGTTTCTACATCTAAGGGTATAATGACAGATAAAAAGGCACGTGAAGCAGGAGTTGGCGGAGAAGTATTAGCTTATATTTGGTAATTCCGCATTAACAGTTATATATATTATGAGGGGTGAAAAAGATGTCAAGAATAGGAAAAGAGCCTATAACAATTCCTGCAGGGGTTGAAGTTAAAGTTGCTGATGGTAACGTTGTAACTGTAAAAGGTAGCAAGGGAACATTAGAAAAGAAAATGCATGCTAACATGACAATTTCTGTAGAAGGTAATGAAGTAAAAGTTTCTAGACCTAATGATGATAAAGAAAACAGAGCACTTCACGGATTAACAAGAGCGTTAATCGCAAACATGGTAAAGGGTGTTTCTGAAGGTTTTGAAAAGAGCTTAGAAATTAACGGTGTAGGTTACCGTGCACAAAAAACAGGAAATAAGCTTGTTATGAACTTAGGATATTCTCACACAGTAGAAATGGTAGAACCAGAAGGAATAACAATTGACGTTCCAACACAAAACAGTATAATTGTAAAGGGTATCGACAATGAGAAAGTAGGAGCAGTAGCTGCTGAAATCAGAACAAAGAGATTACCTGAACCTTATAAGGGAAAAGGAATCAAGTATACAACTGAAACAATTAGACGTAAAGAAGGAAAGACAGGCGCTAAAAAGTAGTTGCTTAGCGAATGCAAGCCGTAAGGCGAAGCTAACAGAACAATGTTAAGAAAATACGAGCTTAGCAAATACTTTGATAAATGCGAGCGTTTATCCTTACTTATTACGAAATAAAATGGGCCGTTACTCATTAAAAAAGGAGTGAAAATAAAATGGTATCTAAACCAAATAGCAAAGAGCAAAGACAAATTCGTCATATGCGTGTAAGAAATAAGATTTCAGGAACAGCTGAAAGACCAAGACTTAGCGTATATAGAAGCTTAAATAATATTTATGCACAAGTTATTGATGACGTTGCACAAAACACAATCGTTTCTGCATCTACATTAGATCCTGAATTAAAGGGTAAACTAAATGGTACAGGAAACAAAGAAGCAGCAAAAGCTGTTGGTGAATTAGTTGCAAAACGTGCAATGGAAAAGGGAATCAAGGAAGTTGTTTTTGATAGAGGCGGATGCATCTATCACGGAAGAGTAAAAGAACTTGCTGAAGCAGCTAGAGAAGCTGGACTTAAATTCTAATATAAAGAGGTGAAAATAAAATTATGGAACATAAAGCAGAACGCAATAATGAACAAAATGGCGTTGAATTAAAGGAAAAAGTAGTTGCTATCAACAGAGTAGCTAAAGTTGTTAAAGGTGGTAGAAACTTTAGATTTAGTGCACTTGTAGTTGTTGGTGATGAAAACGGACATGTAGGTGCTGGAAACGGAAAATCTACTGAAGTTCCTGACGCTATCAAGAAGGCTATTGAAGATGCTAAGAAAAACATGATAGAAGTTCCTATAGTAAACACAACAATTCCTCACGAAATCATTGGGGAAGCAGGAGCAGGTAGAGTATTATTAAAACCAGCGACTGAAGGTACCGGAGTTATTGCCGGAGGAGCAGTAAGACCTATCCTTGAATTAGCAGGAATTAAAGATATCAGAACAAAATGTTTAAGATCTAACAATCCTGGAAATGTTGTTAATGCTACAATGAATGCATTAAAATCTCTAAAAACTGCTGAAGAAGTAGCAGCTTTAAGAGGAAAAAAAGTTGAAGAACTTTAATTTTTATGAACATTAATAAATGGAGGTGCAAAAAATGGAATTAAACGAATTAGTACCTGCTCCAGGTTCTCGTACAAAGCCTTATAGAAAAGGTAGAGGTATCGGATCTGGAAATGGAAAAACAGCTGGTAAAGGACATAAAGGACAAAACGCTCGTTCAGGCGGTGGAGTTAGACCTGGATTTGAAGGAGGTCAAATGCCTTTATATAGAAGACTTCCTAAGAGAGGTTTCAAGAACGTTACAGCAATCAAATATAGTGAAATTAACGTTTCTACATTAAATAAATTTGAAGATGGAGCAGAAGTTACACCTGAATTGTTAAAAGCTAGTGGCTTAATCAAGAAGTTAGAAGACGGAGTATCTGTAATGGGTAATGGCGAATTAACAAAGAAATTAACTGTTAACGCACACAGATTCACAAAGACAGCTAAAGAAAAGATTGAAGCTGCTGGTGGAAAGGCAATAGTAATTAATGCATAGTTTTTGCATTAAAGAAAGGGGTACAGTATGTTTAAAATCTTAAAAAACGCTTGGTCAGTTCCTGACTTAAGAAAGAAAATCCTTATCGTACTTGGATTATTACTTGTATTTAGATTTGGATCATATATTCCTGTACCAGGAATAAACAGAGAGATTTTGGAACACCTTATGGAATCAAACCAAAATGGATTCTTCGGAATGTTTAATATCATTTCAGGTGGAGCTTTCTCAAATCTTTCAATATTTGCAATGAGTATTACACCATACATCAACGCATCAATTATTATTCAATTGTTAACAGTTGCAATTCCTTCTTTAGAAAAAATGGCTAAAGAAGGAAATGAAGGAAGAAAGAAATTAGCACAGTTTACAAGATACGGTACAATAGTTCTTGCATTAATACAAGCTATTGGTATTGCAGTAAGCTTTAAGTCTGTTTTATATGCACAAGATTTCTTCACATATTCAATTGTTGTTTTATCACTTACAGCCGGAACAGCCTTCATTATGTGGTTAGGTGAACAAATGACTGAGTATGGAATTGGAAATGGTACTTCTCTTATTATCTTTGCAGGAATTATTTCAAGATTGCCTGCCGGAATTCAGAGTTTGATATCTTCTACAAATGCTGGTTCAAATATGATTGGCACATTAGGATTTATTGCTATAATCGTAGTAATGTTACTTCTAATTGCTGCTGTTGTATGGGTACAAAAAGCAGAAAGAAGAGTTCCAGTTCAATATGCAAAACGTGTTGTTGGAAGAAAAATGTATGGTGGACAATCTACACATATTCCAATAGCTGTTAGCATGGCAGGAGTTATGCCAATTATCTTAGCAATGTCATTATTGATGTTCCCAGCTATGATAATAAGCACAGTAACTGCCGGAAATCCTACTGGCGTATGGAAAGTAATTTATAATCTATGCG
Organism: bacterium; assembly: GCA_963635575.1. GTDB lineage: Bacteria > Bacillota > Clostridia > TANB77 > RGIG9151 > RGIG9151. Next base: position 22,628 of record CAVHFU010000019.1, read on the forward strand.
TTGCAACAAACGCAGGAACTTGGTATACAGTTGGTTATTGCGTAATCTATTCTTTATTAATTATTGGATTCTCATTCTTCTATACATTGATTGTTTTCAATCCAGTAGAAGTATCTAATAACTTAAAGAAAAATGGTGGATTTATTCCTGGAATTAGAGCCGGAAAACCTACTGCAGATTATTTATCCGGAGTATTAAATAAAATTACATTGTTTGGAGCTATATTTATTGCATTTATCGCAATATTCCCAGTTGTTGTTCAAGCTATAACTGGTGTAAGTTTAGGTTTTGGTGGAACAGCATTACTAATCGTAGTTGGTGTTGCATTAGAAACTGTAAAACAATTAGAAGCACAACTTGTAATGAAACATTACAAAGGATTTTTAGACTAAAATAATAAAAGCTATTGACATATATTGTAATTTATATTATTATACTAATATATGGAACATAGTGTTTCAATTATTTTTATGTATTGTGACAATTTTCTTCACACAAAAAATACCGGAAGAGGCTCCGGTATTTTTTGTACTTTCTAAAATAATTTTAAAATTAAATAGATAAGTACTAGAACAGATATTTTTATATATTGTTCCAATTTTTTTCACCTCCTTTCACAAGAGGCAAGCCGAATATAACATATAATGGAATTAAATACAATATAATACTGTAAAAAACTTCAAAATATTTATGGTTGAAAAAAATAATTTTAAATAATATAATAAATCGAAAGAGAAAATAAAGGAGGAAACAAAGATGCGTTTAGTTATGTTTGGAGCACCGGGTTCAGGAAAAGGAACACAAGCAGAAAGACTTAGTAAGAAATATAATATCCCACAAATTTCAACAGGTGAAATTTTTAGGGCATTAAAAAGAGGAGAACAAGTTCCAGGAATGACGTTATCTAAAGAAACAATAGATGAGATTGTTACATTAATTAATAGTGGAGCTTTAGTCCCAGATGAACTTACAATTAGTGTATTAAAGAATAGAATTTCATTACCTGATTGCAAGAATGGATTTATTTTGGATGGTTTCCCAAGAACAATTAATCAAGGTGAAGTTTTAGATAAGATGTTAGCAGAAGAAGGAACAAAGATTGACGGAGTTTTAGAAATAGACGTTGAAGATGATGCTATCGTTAATAGATTATCTGGAAGAAGAAGTTGCCTTGATTGCGGAAAAACATATCATATAACAGATAAGATGCCAACTGAAGAAGATAAAGCATCTTGTCCAAATCATTGCTCAAACTTAGTTCAAAGAGACGATGATTTGGAAGAAGTAATTAGAAAGAGACTTGCTACATATCATGATGTAACAGCTAAGTTAAAACCTTACTATGAAGCACAAGGAAAGCTAGTAACAGCTAAGGGAAAAGAAAAATTAGCTGATACAATTCTTGAAGTAGATGCAGCAATGGCAAAAATAGAAGCGTAAGTTATTTAAGAGATATAATTGGCTTATAAAAGTTAGTTGTATCTCTTTTTTTGGTAAATAATATATGAGATAAAATTGAGAAAATGTTAGCAAATAAAAGGTAAGCAATTGCTAACTTGGTAATTTTGTGGTATAATTTACTAGAAAATTATTTAGAAAATGAGGCGTAAAATTATGATACTTATTAAATCACCAAAAGAAATTGAATATATGCGTGAATCCGGTAGGATTGTAGCATTAGCATTAAATGAAATGGAAAAGGCAGTTAGACCGGGAATCACTACCAAAGACCTAGACACAATTGCAACCACCGTATTAAAAGAAGAAGGAGCAATTCCATCATTTAAAGGCCAAATGGGATTCGAAGGCAGTAAACCTTATCCGGCTACTATTTGTGCATCAGTAAATAACCAAATTATTCATGGTATACCTGATAACTATGTACTAAAAGAAGGAGACATCATAAGCATTGATATGGGAGCATTAAAGAACGGCTATCATGGAGACGCAGCTAGAACTTTTGCTGTAGGAAATATTTCTGATGAAGCTAAAAAACTTATCGAAGTTACAAAACAAAGCTTTTTTGAAGGAATAAAAAATGCGGTAGATGGAAATAGAGTTTCTGATATTTCACATGCTGTTCAAACATACGCAGAAAGTTTTGGGTTCTCGGTAGTAAGAGACTTTGTTGGACATGGCGTAGGCAGGGAATTACACGAAGACCCTCAAGTACCTAATTACGGAAAACCTGGAAGAGGACCTAGACTAGCAAAAGGAATGGTAATTGCAGTAGAGCCTATGATAAATGCAGGTAGCTATGATATAGATATTTTAAAGAATGGTTGGACCGTTGTAACAGTGGATGGAAAACTATCTGCCCATTATGAGAATACAATCTTAATTACAGACGGTGAACCTGAAATTTTGACAATGATTAAGTAAAACAAATTACCTTTTAAGTTAACCCGCCCCACAAAAAAGTTTTAAAAATGTGTGTCAATCATTTTTGAAAATGTCCTAAAAATTTTTTAACATTAGCACTAATTTTG
>CAVHFU010000020.1:0-25058 GCA_963635575.1 bacterium
GTATATTTATATAAGAGGAAAATACTCTAATACATATATTGATTTAGAGCCGAGAAGAATGACAGAGATTGAATCTATACTTGAACATGATAATGGTTCTGCAAAAGAGTATTCTGAAAGTGAATGGCGAGAGTATATGGGGACTTATGGTAAATATGAATTGCCATTTGAAACTGTAGAAAAATTAACAGAAATATTAACAGATATCAATAGGGAAATTAATACACTAGAAGAAAAATTAAAAATTGAATCTAGTGAATATATAATTATTCCAGAAAAAGACTATTTAATTGAAGCCATAAAACAAAGAAGAGAGTATAGAACATATTTACAAAATCTTGAAATAAAACAAGATTTCCATAGCGATGCATTAAAAATAGATATAGCAATTAAAGCTTTACAAGATATATTAAGTAGAAATAAGGCTAATTTAGCAAAAAAATATTCTATTGAATTAGAAAAGTGGACAAATATTGCTTTGAATATAATTAATGATGCACAATTAATAAAGCCTAATGCTCCTGTTGGCGACGATAATGAACCTACATATACAGCTCCTAATGGAGTGCCTGATATAGAATGCTTCTATGAAAAATTTAATTCTATATGTGAGGTAACTATGCTTACTAGTAGAGACCAATGGTATAATGAAGGTCAGCCAGTAATGAGACATTTGAGAGAATTTGAAAATAAGAATAATAATAAGCCTAATTACTGCTTGTTTGTTGCACCATCTCTTCATATAGATACAATTAATACTTTCTTTATGTCTGTAAAATATGAATATCAGGGTGCTAAACAGAAAATCATACCTATTACAATAAAACAATTAATAGTTCTGTTGGAAACGGTAATGAAATTAAAGAAAAATAAAAAAAGTTTATCGCATTCATGTATTATGGAATTATATGATAATTGCTTGAAATTAGAGAGTGTGACTGATTCAACAAAGTGGCAAGAGTATATAAATTCTGAGATTAATTTGTGGCAAGAAAAGCTATTGGCATAATATATTAAGTGGAGTTGAGCTTGCAAAAATTATTTCGGTGCATAAGAAGAATTAAATAGTGGTCAAAGCAAAGCGAAGAGCCTTACTCAACATGAGTTTGGCTCCTCTCAACTTTCGTGGCGTTGCATTACGGTTGCATTATTTTTAAAAATAAAAAAGCCTGTAATCGGCTCAATAACCAATTCACAGGACTTTATCAAGTTGGTCGAGGTGACAGGGATCGAACCTGCGGCCCCATGGTCCCAAACCACGTGCGCTACCAGCTGCGCTACACCTCGATGACTCTGTATAATATATCATTGCAAAACTAAAAAGTCAATATATTTGGCAAATTTTTTTAAATAATTTGTTCTATTATTGACTGAAAGCCTAAAAAGTAGTAAAAAGAATATGGGTGAAAACCCAAGCGAGAATTAGCAAATTTTTATATAGAAAGGAAGTTTGTTATGAAACAATATTTAGAAATTGAAAGTGTATTTGCAAGAGAAATCTTAGACTCAAGAGGAAATCCAACTGTTGAAGTGGAAGTTATCGTTGAGGGCGGAATTATGGGTAGAGCTGCTGTTCCATCCGGTGCTTCAACTGGTGCTTTTGAAGCTGTTGAGTTAAGAGATGGAGATAAGAACAGATATTTAGGAAAAGGCGTCGAGAACGCTGTTGATAATGTTAATACAATTATTGCTCCTGAAATCGAAGGAATGAATGTATTAGATCAAGTCGAAATTGATGAAACTATGATTGCATTAGACGGAACTCCTAATAAGGGTAAACTTGGTGCTAACGCAATTCTTGGTGTTTCTATGGCTTGTGCACGTGCTGCTGCTGAAGCTTTAGGTTTGTCTTTATATCAATACATTGGTGGTATTAATGCTAAAACATTACCAGTTCCAATGATGAACATCTTAAATGGTGGTAAACATGCTGATAACAACGTAAACATTCAAGAATTTATGATTATGCCTGTTGGTGCTGATTCTTGGAGAGAAGCACTTCGTATGTGTGCAGAAGTTTTCCATAACTTAAAGAAAGTATTAAAGGGAAAAGGCTACAATACAGCTGTTGGGGATGAAGGTGGATTTGCTCCAAATCTTCAAAAGGATGAAGAAGCTCTTGAAGTTATCGTTGAAGCTATCAAGGCTGCCGGATACAAACCTGGCGATGAATTTAAGATTGCTATAGATGCTGCTGCTACTGAAATGTACGATGAAGCTAAGGCAAAGGGTAAAGAAGGATGCTACTACTTCTGGAAGACTGATATTATGAAGACTAAGGAAGAAATGGTTGAATTCTGGGCTGAACTTGCTGAAAAGTATCCTATAATTTCATTAGAAGATGGTCTTGCTGAAGAAGATTGGGAAGGTTGGAAGCTACTTACTGAAAAATTAGGTAAGAAGATTCAATTAGTTGGTGACGATTTATTCGTTACAAACACAGAAAGATTAAAGAAAGGTATCGAATTAGGAGTTGCAAACTCAATCTTAATTAAAGTTAACCAAATCGGTACTTTAACAGAAACATTAGATGCTATCCAAATGGCTAACCGTGCTGGATACACAGCTGTTGTATCTCATCGCTCTGGAGAAACAGAAGACACAACAATTGCAGACTTAGTTGTTGCTATGAATGCTGGTCAAATTAAGACTGGAGCACCTTCAAGAACAGACAGAGTTGCTAAGTACAATCAATTATTAAGAATTGAAGAAGAACTTGGAAATATTTCTGAATATCTTGGACATGAAGCATTTTTCAATTTAAGATAATCTGAAAAAAGACATTAATAAGTTGTTAGAAAACTTTAGATAAGTTTTTTGGCAACTTATTTTTTGTTGTATGAAACTTTATATAATCGATAATTTCCAGTAATTTGGGGTAAAATAGCTAAGAAAAATGCCCCAATAAGCCGATAATATTTTTGTTAAAATATATGTGATGATGGAGGAAGAATATGAAGAGAAATGTGAAATGGCTTAATGTACTTAATACATTTGTTTTAATCTCACTTATAATTGCAATAATTGCTGTTTCGGTTGTGTTGGTTTTAGCTCCATCTACTCCTGATGCCACTTTACCGTTTAAGAGATTAAAATCTGATTATGTTTTAATGCTTTTACAATGCATAGTTGGGGTGTTTGCTATGCTACTTCCTAAATTCTTGAATGAAAAAGTTAATTTAAAAGTGCCATCTACTATGATGTTACTATATACAATATTTTTGTATTGTTCGATTTATCTTGGAGAAGTTAGAAGCTTTTATTATAATGTTCCAAACTGGGATACGATTTTACATACGTTTAGCGGCGGAATGTTAGGAGCTTTAGGTTTTTCATTAATAACAATTTTAAACAGAACTGAAAAAGTTCCGGTTAATTTAAGTCCTATATTTGTAGCAGTGTTTTCTTTCTGCTTTGCACTTTCACTAGGTACAGTATGGGAGTTTTACGAGTTTACTGCTGACGGAATTTTAGGAACTAATATGCAAAAGTTCGCCTTTGAAAATGGAGAGCCTATGGTTGGAAGAATGGCATTAACAGATACAATGAAGGATTTAATAGTTGATGCGATAGGTGCAGTATTTATTTCTTTGGTTGGTTATGTTTCATTGAAATATAAAAAAGGCTGGGTTGAAAAATTGCTTTTAAAAAAAGATAGTAGAGGGTAAGCGATTAGGTTATTTACTTAGAACATAAAGTTGGTGAAAAAATGGGCGAGATTTTGAGCTTTGAAAATGCCGTAAATAGCAACAACAAAAGAGCTGAAAAGATGAATGCAATTGGTCAGCTTACATTAGAAGAGTTTGAGACGGCATATTTGTATTTTGGCGGAAAGTGTGTTTATTCCGGTAAGCCAATAGATACAAAGCTTAGTATTGAACATATAATCCCTATAATGTCAGGCGGACATAGTTTGGCATTTAATTGTGTACCTGTAATTAAGAAATATAATGAGCAAAAGAGTGGATTCCATTTATTAGACTGGTGGAGAATGCAAACCGGGGAAAATGGAAAGAGTCTATATAATCCACACAAGTTGCTAAAATTAATTAACTATATGATTAAATGTTTAGAGGCAATTAACATGGAAAATGCGGCTACACATGTTTTAATTGATAATGAAATAGATAAGTACTTAAATGATAATTTGGATTTGTTAAATAAAGATTTTAGTTTGCCATATAAGAAACCTACGTATAAGAATATAAGTAAGATTGAAACATATATGCGTATGGAGATGTCGCAAGAAGAATATATTGCTAAAATGTATGATGAGCTAGATAAATTTAAACTAAATGTTGCAATATTCTTTGAAGAAGCAATTTATGAATTATCTAAAGATATACCTTTGGAAGTGATTGAGGAACTAAAACATAAAATAAGCGATATTCCTAATATCTATATGGATGGCAAAAAAATCTTTAAGAAGGAAATGAATGAAAAGGATATTGAGGTAAGAAAAACAGTAATACATTGGGCGGAGAATGAAAAGATTGACAACAAATATGGAATTGTTGGCTATATGGATTTTGAAGTCTTAAAAAAGCAGGAAGACATTGTCGCATTTTTAGATTCAAGGAAACAGAAAATACTTGAGTTACTTGGAGCGAATGAGAAAGATTTTAATAATATTGTTAATAAGATCCCGAATATTTTAACTGACTTAGATGTAGAAAATAGGGTTAAAGACTTAATAGAAGGCTTAAAAATAAATACCAATAAGGTAGAAGGCAAAAGTAGTGAGTTATATAGATACGTTACTAATAAACCGGATTTATTGCTAAGTGGCGAGAATATGAACATTTTGCTTCAATATGCTAGAAAGTACGATATAGACAAGCGAATATTTAAAAAAGGTATTCCAATTACTACTATTTTGGATAATTTGGAAGTGGCAATTGATGTTGTTAAAAAAGCCAATTTCGGATTGGAAGATAAGTTCGCTATAAGAATTATTGAGAAGATAATAAATAATAGCGATGGAAAGTCACTAAGGGAGGCATTTAAGAATTTAAAGAAAATTGTCAAAAATGAAAATAAGGGACAATCAAGGCGTGATGTGGAAAGAGATGCTTCTAGGTGGTTTATTTGTATTTCTGAAAAATATACTGCGCTAGAAATGTTTAGCGGTAAGAGAATTAATCAGACCAGGAATTTATATAAAGATATGCAATTTGATGAAGAGGGCTTCTTAAAAGGAGTAAATCCTAATGCATATATTGTTCCTAAAATTATTCGATTTGCTAACTTAAAAATTGATAAAGAGGCTGAGGCTGAGCTAATAAATAATGTATTCGCATCTGGTAAAATAAAGAGTGGGGAGAGAGCTGATAAACTATTAAAGGAATTAGCTCATAGATTACTTATCCAATTTCCGGATTATAGCGAAGAGGATATTGTTCAAGAAGCTTCTAGATGGTTTGTTTATATCTCGGAGATGTCACAAGTTAGTTTAGATACAGTCTTTAATGAAAAGGAGCGCGAAGAATACCTAGATATAACCCAAAAGCATTATAAAGAAATGAAGTTTACTGATAAAGGTGAATTTATCGACACCAAACTAGATGAATTAAAAGGACATATAATAGGTGTAGATTATATGAAAATAGTAAATTCTTATCTTAATTCCAAAGGCGATTACTACTTAATAAAAGGCAAGATGATTCCAAAAGAGGAAATAGAAAGTTTACTAGAAGAGGAACTGTCAAAATGCAAGAATAAAAGCGAAGTTAAAAAGGTATGCATTAGAACAGTAAAGAAATTTTCCTCAAGGGAAAGATAAAAGAGCGCGAACGCACTCTTTTTTAATCTGTTTCTTCAACAGAATAGTTTCTTAAAATAGTTATTTCGACACGTCTGTTTTTAGCTCTGCCATCAATGGTACTGTTATCTGCAATTGGTTTAAATTCACCATAAGATGTAGCACTTAAATATTCACCATTAAGTCCACAATCTCTAACTAAAGTTCTAAGAACTTTTACGGCTCTTAAGCTTCCGAGTTCCCAGTTAGTTTCTAGATTTTTAATGTTGCCACCCATTGGAACATTATCTGTATGTCCTTCGATTTGAATATAGTTTGTAGGGAATTTCTTTAATGCATTACCGATTTTATTTAGCACGAACATCGCATCAGTATTATTTATATCTGCACTACCACTCTTAAAGAGAACGGCATCTTTTATTCGAATATGGACGCCAATTTCATCGATAGTTACTTCAATTGAATCTTCTGAAAGTTCAGGGACACTCATTGTAATAGATTCGATTTCTTCTTTGATTTCTTGCATATTTTGGTTTTCCATCATGGCAAGGGATTCACCTGAAAATGTTTCTAAAATGTCTGAACCTGTACCATCCAATATAAATTCTGTGCCGCTGAATGAACCCGCAATAGCGCTTAACACTTCTTTGGCTTTTTCTGTATCTTGATTGGCTGTCGCATACAACACTATGAAGAATACAAGTAGTAAGTTCATAAGGTCGGAGTATGTAACGGTCCAACGTTCTGCATTATCATGCTCTTCCGGAGCAACTTTAGGTTTCCTAGGCATTTATTCTCACTCCTTTGCCTTGCTTCTTGCTTTTTGTTGTTCTTCGCGTAAAGCAAGATTTACTCCTGTAAGTTCTGCGATTAATTCATAACTTAATTTGTCTTTCATAACCTTAGGGTTTTCACCGGCTTGAATTGAAAGTATACCTTCTATAACAAGCTCGGAAGCTGCCATTTCGTTTTTCATTACAGTTTTTATCTTTTTACCGAAAGCTAAGTAAACAACGTTAGCAAAACATACACCGTATAATGTAGCAACGAACGCAACGGCGATTGAGTGACCGAGTTCAGAAGTATCACCACTAATATTACCCAAAACGCTTATCATACCCATAACTGTACCTATAATACCCATAGTAGGGGAGTATCCACCGGCTGCTTCGAATATAGCTGCACATGCGTCTAAGTCTTTTTCGTCTATTTCTGCTTGCCTAGATAATGTATCATATACCAAGTCTTTATCCAAGCCACTCATTATAAGTTCCAAACCTTTTTTTATCATTTTATTATCTTGTTTAGGGATTTCTTCCTCTAAGCTAAGTATCCCAGAGCGTCTCGCTTTATCTGATAATTCAGTGAGTCTGTCAATTATAGCTAGTCTGTCAATAGGCTTATTCGCGAATACGACTTTCATAGCTTTTCCTAATTTTTTCATTTCTGACATAGGAAACGAAACCATAATAGTTCCTATTGTTCCACCGAAAACTATCATTGCTGATGTGGGTTGAAGCAAAGCTCCTAGTGTTCCACCTTCCATAAAGAATGCTGCAATAAACATCGTAAAGGCTAATACAAGACCGCCAACACTTAATATATCCATAAATTTTCATTCCTCCAATATATAATCCTACACAAAGTACTATCGGCAAGAAATGAAAAAACTTAACGAAAAGCGTATAGAAAGTGAATTTTATAAATTAAGGGTATATTTATACCTTCTTATGAATATACATAGTATTAAACAAAAGACAAGGGAGTGTAAATATGAGAATTATAGGATGTGCGGTAATTATAGGGATATGTATGGCAATCGGCAGAACTTTAGCAGGGGGATACGTTGCACGTGCAAGTAATTTACAAACTTTTATAACTTCTCTTACTTTACTTAGAGCTAAGATTGGCTTCGGGCAAGAAATTTTAGAAATGGCATTTTATGAAATAGGGAACACCATTGGTGGTACTATTAGGAAAATGTTTTCTGAAATTTCTGAAGAAATTTCTAAGAATGAACAAGCTGTTTCAGATATTTGGAGTGAAAAAGTTGAAGAGTATTTTAAGTATTATGACTTTACGTTTGAAGATGAGAGAATTTTACTCGATTTTGGGAATACATTGGGAAAGGGAGATATAGATGAGGAAATAAGGAATATTAATTTAGCAATCGAGAGATTAAAAACTATGCTTACGACCGCGAATGAAGAAAAAACTAAATATGCAAAGTTATATAGAACTTTAGGTGGAATCGGTGGCATAGCTCTTGCCATAATTTTAGTTTAAAGGGGAGATGTTTTTGTGAATGTTGATTTGATTTTTAAAATTGCAGCAATAGGTATTTTAGTTTCTGTGCTTCATCAGGTCTTAGTAAGGGCAGGGCGAGAGGAACAGGCAATGCTGACAACGTTGACCGGGCTTATTGTGGTTTTGTCTATGGTTATAAAAGAAATAAGTAATTTGTTTAATGCAGTTAAAACTATTTTTAATTTATAGTGGGGGTATTTATGGATATTTTTAAGATAGTTTTGGTGGCGTTACTGGCAGTTTTTTTGATTATAATTGTAAAGCAGACAAGACCTGAAATTGCAATGCTTATTTCGATTATTACCGTTACGATTATATTTTTCTTTTCCATAGATAAAGTAGGACAGGTAATTGACCTAATAAAGCTACTTTCAGAGAGAGCAGGCCTTTCGTTTGAATTTATAGGTACAATCCTAAAAATTATAGGAATTGCGTACATAACAGAATTTGGAGCTAATATATGTAAGGATATGGGTGAGTCGGCGATAGCCTCTAAAATTCAGTTTGCGGGTAAATGTATTATTTTAATGTTTGGCGTGAACATAATAGGAAATTTTGTTGAAACATTAACAGGGCTTCTTTAGTGGGAGGAAGTATGAAAAAATTTTTGACTATCTTTTTACTTTTAATTATGAATGCTTCATATGCTATGAGTGAAGAACCTATAAACATAAGAGAGTTCTCGGACACTATGAAAGGTTTTAATAATGAGCTTTTGGATGACTATGATTATGAAGATATTATTAGGAATATAGAAAAGGGAGATTTTAAATTCGATTATAAAAAGATATTTGGAAGGGCAGGAAAGTTTTTTATTAAAGAAATACGCTCAAATATAGGACTTGCAGTGCAAATAATTGTGATTTCTTTACTGTTCGGATTCCTAGATAATTTAAAAGGTAATTTTGCATCTGACGGAGTTGCACAAATAGCTTTTTATGTGTGTTACATATTGCTTGTTACTTTAATTGTGGCTAGTTTTATTCAAATATATAATGTGGCATATGGTGTTGTTTTTGAAATTGAAAAGTTTATGAAAGTTTTAATTCCTATTATTTTTGGAATAGTGGCCGCGATGGGGGGGATAACGACATCATCTATGATTTACCCTGTACTTGCTTTTTCAACACAGTTTATAACTATGTTTATGACTAATTTTTTATTGCCGGTTTCTATGCTTGCCTTTGTACTTGGGATTGTTTCAAATATTTCAGACAAGGTTTCAATTTCTAAGGTGCCTAATATATTAAAGACGGTTTCATTGTGGAGCATGGGAGTGGTTTTAACATTATTTATAGGAATTCTTTCATTAGAAGGAACTGTTGCATCTACTGTAGATGGCGTTACTGTTAAGACTGCGAAGTTTTTGTTCTCAGGTTCTGTTCCGGTGGTGGGAAAACTGCTTGGAGATTCGGTTGATGTAATACTGGGGAGTACGTTAATAATAAAAGACGCTATTGGATTTATTGGAATAGCCGTTTTATTTGGACTGGCTCTAGTTCCTATGATAAAAATAATTGTGGTTATAGCTATATATTCAGGTTTGTCTACGATTATCGAGCCTTTTTCTGATAAACGAATTTGCAAATGCTTAAATGATACAGCTGATGCAAGTAAGATGTTACTTGGTATAGTCGTGTGCGTGACTGTTATGGTGATTATCGGTACTGTTATGCTACTTAAGATAACTAATTTTACTTCGATGCATGGGTAGGTGAGAAAAGTGGAAATGCTTAAGAATTGGGTTAATTGTATTCTGATTATTACTGTGATGGTTGGCATAATTGAAGTGATTGTGCCGGAAGGCGAAACTAAAAAGTTTGTATTTTTAATTACGCGAATTTCTGTGTCTATTGTTATAGCACTACCTATATTAAAACTGGTTAAAAGCGACTTTGCTTTTGAGGATGTGTTTAATATCAAGTACATTGAGGAAAATAGTTTTTACGTTGATACACTAAGAAGCACGGTAGAACGACAGAGTTCAATGCTGGAATCTGTTTATTCGGTAAATGTTGTTAATACTTTTAATTCTACATATAAAGATATGCAAATTTCTAGTTGCAAAATTCACTTTTTGCGTGATGATGATGGCAAAATTAAAGAGATAAATTTGGTAGAGGTCTCAAGCAAGTTAAGAATAGATGACAAAGAACTGCTAAAAAAGAGAGTGGCAGAGATTTGTGAAGTGAGTAAAGAGAAAGTGAGTGTGGGTTAATGTGAAAACTTTTGTTATTAATTTGAAAGACAAATTTTTTAATGAGAAATGCAGAAGAAAAAATATAGAAAATCTAGTTATATTTTTAGTGGGAGTAGTAATAGTTATTATAACAGGCAGTTATATATTTAGTAATGAGGATGAAGTTACTAAAGTCAGAAATGTGTCTGATGTTTTTGATGCTGATGTTTTTGAGGCAAAGCTTGAAAAAATTTTGTCGAGTATTAAGGATGCCGGAAGTGTAGAAGTTATGGTGTCTTACCAGTCCGGTGTTGAAACTGTTCCTCTTTTAGATACGAAAGATAGCAATACGGTAACGGAGGAATCGGGAAATAGCAGTAATCGAAGAACAGAGCAAAACAGTATGGAAACAAGTATAATATTTAATCAGGAAAAAAGCGGTAATAAAATTCCATACATATCAAAGACTATTATGCCGAAAATCGAAGGAGTTATCGTGACGTGTGACGGAGGTGGTAATGAAATAGTAAGAGCAAATGTTATTAAGGCGGTTACTGTTGTTACCGGAATTACCGCAAATAAGGTGCAAGTTTTTGCAAAAGACAATAATAAAAGATAAGATGAGGTGAGGGTGGTGCTTGTGATAAGAAAAAAACACGCTTTAGTGGGGGTACTAGCTGCTATAATTGCAACTGCTGCTATGATTAATTATAATAATCAACCCGGCGTTGAGGTGAGCGGTGAGATAGTTAATTACGATGGAGAAAGTAAATATGTGTCCGGAATGGTAGAGAATTTGTCGGCTATTAATTCTAATTCTACTGAATTATCTGATGCATATTTTGTTTCTGCAAGACTTGAGAGAGATAGAACTTTTGGGGAGCAGGTGGAATTACAGGAAAGTATATTGTACAATGAAAAATCGGATGAGAATACAAAAAAGATGGCACAAGAACAGATTAATTGCATTTCTAATAATTTGACTAAGGAAATGAGTATAGAAACATTACTGCAAGCTAAAGGCTTTGAGGATTGTATAGCGATTATAAATGAACCTAATGTGAATGTTGTTGTAAAGTCTATGGATGAGTTAAGTGTTGCACAAGTGGCACAAATTCAAAATATTGTTATGCGTGAAGCTAATGCAAATGCAGAAAATATCCATATAGTCACAAAAAAATAAGGGAAAATATTGCAAAAATAAATAAATTATGTTAATATAAATGTATAGAATTTATTCTATATTTTAACCATTATATTTGGTTATGGATGAGTTTTCTATCTTTTTAGAAAATAACTAGGCTGTGCTGAGCCGATCATATATATTTTAAATTTACTGTAAATAAAAAAAGATGTACTTTTAGGAGGTACTTTATGAATAACAATTCTTCTTACCGCTCCCGCAACAACGGCGTAGTTAAAAACGTCGTTATCACCATCCTCGCAATTGCAGTTCTTGTACTGCTTGCATATTCTCTTAGAGGATGTGATTTTTCCGCACTTACCACTAACAATCAAGTTCCCTCCAACAATAGCGAAATCCTTTCCTATGATTCCTGCAATTGTACTCCTAGTAGCAATGGCGATGTTATCGTTAACAACAACGTAAATTGCACTTGTGGCAACAAGTCTGACGACTTTGAACGTGACGATTGGGCTGCAAGAGTTGCAGAACTTCAGAAGGAAATTAACAAGCTTAAGGCTGAAAACGAAACACTGAAATCCTCGGCTGGTAAGAATGATGTTGACCTGAGCAACTACGTTCTAAAGAGTGAATACAACAAGCTGGCTAACGGCTATTCCACCCTTGAGAATAAGTACAATACTTTGGTTAATACACATAGCAAGTGTAGTAATGTTGACCTTAGCCGGTATGTTAAGAAATCCGCTTACGATGAGCTCAAGAAAATGTACGATGAAATTGTCTCTAAGTATAATGATCTTGTGAAGAAGTATAACGACTTCTATGCTAAGTGGAACAACCACGTTTGTCCCAGCACCACTACCGCAGTTAAAGTAGACCACTCCGATTGTGTTTCTAAATCCAAGCACGACAAGCTTGCGAAGGAATTCGACGCCTTTAAGGCTAACCACACTAATTGTGTTTCTAAGTCTGAGTACAATCGTGTTCTTGAGCTTTTGAAACAGTGGGAAAACCACGTTTGCTCTGGCGGTACTACCATAGTTGAAGCAGACCACTCCGATTGTATAAGCCTTAGCGATTATAGAGCATTTTTGAATTCTTACAACGACCTCGAGGATAAGTTCAATGCTCTCCTTGAACAGTTGAATTCTCACAATTGCTCTAGCGGCACTACCGTAGTTGAAGCAGACCATAGCTCTTGCGTAAGTCTTCGTGACTACAAGGAACTTCTCGCTAAATACAATGCTCTTCTTGAGCAGAGCGGCAGTAACGGCGCAGAGCCGATATATGTCGACGAGGACGGAAATGAAATTCGCCCTTAACCTAAGAAAGAGCACCGGCAGCACCCGGTGCTCTTCTTTTTTGTTTAAAATTTTCGCCCCTTGACCAAAATTTACTATAATGATAAAATACTAGGGAGATGTAAAATGGAAGAAGGGACGAATTTGTTTTTTGATAAATTAAAAAGTAAAATGGCTAAGACAAAAGAGTCATTTTCAAATAGTATTAATAGTCTGTTTTCTTCATTTAGTAAGGTAGATGAAGATTTACTGGACGAATTACTTGATATACTGATTATGGCAGATGTTGGACTTAATACTTCTGAATTCATAATCGGAGAATTAAGAGATAGCATAAAAAAGGAAAGAATTACCGAACCTGATAAGGTTAAAGATAAATTAAAAGAAATCTTGGTAGAGTTACTTGGTACTCCAAGCCAAGAAATAACTAAAAATACTGTATATATGGTAGTTGGAGTTAATGGAGTAGGAAAGACTACTACTATTGGAAAACTTGCAAATTATTTTGTTAGAAAGAAGTATAAAGTTATAGCTTGTGCAGCGGATACTTTTAGAGCGGCTGCGGTTGAACAACTTAGTGAATGGATGAATAAAACTAATGTTGAATTAGTAAAAAAAGAAGAGGGGGCTGACCCGGCATCTGTTGTGTTTGATGCGACAGTAAGGTTTAAGGAAAGTAAAGCTGATATTCTTATTTGTGATACTGCCGGAAGACTTCATAATAAAAAGAATTTGATGGATGAACTCTCTAAAATGGACAGAGTTATAGAAAGAGAATTGACTAATACTAATAAAGAAGTATTACTTGTGCTTGATGCGACTACCGGTCAAAACGGGGTTTTGCAAGCTAAGGCTTTTTCAGAGATAGCTGGAGTTACAGGAATTGTTGTAACTAAACTAGATGGAACTGCTAAAGGCGGAGTAATCTTTTCTATAATGAAGGAACTTAATATTCCTGTGAAGTTTATTGGTATTGGCGAGGGAATAGAAGATTTAGAAGAATTTAATGCAAAAGAGTTTGTTGATAGCATTTTTTAATGTGGAGGCTTTGATATGAAAATTTTTGAATGGTTTGACAGAGGAGACAAGAATAAGATAAGAAAAATGTTTATTATAGGTGCAATTGCGTTTTTAGCTATTGTTATTTTAGGAACAATTTTTCAAATAAATATCGACTTGTTGGAAATTAAAGAAATTGGTTCTCAGTATACAAGCATATATTGGACTAATTTAATAGTTAAATATGCAACCATGCTAGTAGCGTTTGCTGTTATATTTATTGTTACATTTATAACTAATAATGCTATTTCAAAGAATTTGTTGAAGTTTTTTAAGGAAGAAAATGTTGAACCTATAAAACTTCCTAATAAATCAGTTTCATTCTTTATAGCACTTGTTACAAGCTTTTTTGTGAAGGATTTTTTATCTGAAAATTTATTGATTTACTTAAATTCGGCTAGTTTTGAATTTAATGACCCGATTTTCTTTAAAGATATAGGATATTATATGTTTCAAAGACCTTTCTTAATAGATGTATGTAATTTCGTCAAAGGTTTAATTTTAGCTGTTATCGTGTATACATTAGGCTATTATGTTTTGGTGTTTGGGGCGTGCTTTAATGGGATTTTATTAGAATCATTAAAGAAAAATAATGTTGTTAAGCACAATTTAATTAATGTTGCTCTTTTCTTTTTAGTATGTTCGCTTACTTATTCGTTTACAATGGAAGAATCTCTTTTTGGAAGTTTTAGCAGTGGGCTTGTAGGTGCCGGATATACTGATTTTAACATTATGATGTGGGCATATAAAGTTGCTACTTGGCTTGGAGTTACTGTTGTAATTGTTGCATATATTTTCTTAGAGCGTAATAAAATTAAAAAGGCAGTAATTACAATGCTTATTTTCCCGGCATTTTGGGCTATTGTATATATAGGTGTTTGGGGAACACAATTATTCTTTGTTACTCCTAACGAATATTCTACTGAGTCGCAATTTATTGGATATAACTTAAAATATACAAGAAATGCATATAACTTAAATGCTGAAGAAAAGAAATTCCCTGCAAACGTTGAGTTAACCGAAGCCAATATTACAAATAACACAGATACTGTTGAAAATGTAAGAATATCTGATGATTATGCTACATTAAAGGCTTTAAATCAAAGCCAAACAACAAGAGGTTACTATGTATTTAATGATATAGATACTGCACAATATACAATAAATGGCAAACCTACAACAATGTATGTTGCGGCTCGTGAGATTAATACAGATGAAATGAATTATATAAATAAAACTTTCCAATATACTCATGGTATGGGGGTTGTTATGAGTCCAGTAAATGAGGTTGATAAAGATGGAGAACCTACGTTTATACTAAATGAATTAAAACCCGACCAAAGTTATGGAGATTTGAAAATCACTGAACCTAGAATTTATTTTGGCGAGAAAACTGATGCGGATGTTATTGTAAATGGCGTTGGCATTGATGAAATTGATTATCCTGAAGGAGATAAGAGTATTGAGTTTAGATATACCGGTACAGCAGGGGTAAAAATGAATTTTTGGAATAGACTTTTAATGTCTATAAAAAATGCTGACATTCAAATGCTTGTTTCGGGATACATCAATTCTGAAAGTAAGCTACTTACAAACAGAAATGTTGTTGAAAGAGCAGAAAAAGTTGCACCGTTTGTGAGATTTGATGAGGATGCATATATAGTTGTAAATGATGAAGGAAGATTATTCTGGATTGTTGATGGATATACTTTGTCTACCCAATATCCTTATGCTGAGTACTTTGAAATTGATGGGAAAGTGCCTGGGACAAGAGAAAAGTACAATTACATAAGAAACTCTGTTAAGGCTGTTGTTGATGCATATAACGGTGAGGTTAAACTTTATATTACAGATAAGTATGACCCTGTTATTATGGCATATAATAATGCATATCCTGAGTTATTCGTTGATTTATCAACTGAAATGCCTCAAGATATAAAGAGCCATTTGCGTTATCCAACATTATTATTTAAAATTCAGGCAAATATGCTAGAAAAATACCACGTAAGTGATGTAAATACATTCTATAAAGGTGAAGATACTTGGAGTATTGCCACACATAATACAGGAACTGTTGTTGCGGATATTGAACCTTATTACGCATATGTAAAATTACCTGAAACAAACAGTAACGAACTTGTTCTTATGATTCCGTATACTCCACAAAACAGAAATAATTTAACTTCTTGGTTAGCTGTCCGTTCAAATGGAGAAATGGTTATATACAGTTTCCCTAAGGAAGCGAATGTACTTGGTACTGTTCAATTAGATAATAAAATTGATCAGGATACCCAAACTGCAAAGGATTTAAGCTTAGGTAGCGGAACTAGAGTTAGAAGAGAAGTAAATGTTATTCCTATTGATAACACATTGGTTTATGTTGAGTCTATTTATATCGAGGCCGTTAATGAAGATGCAGTTCCTCAAGTAAGTAAAGTGGCTGTTGCGTATAAAAATAGCCTAGCTATTGCTGACAATTTTGACCAGGCATTAAAACAATTACTAAACAAAGAAACTGGAACTATCTTTATCGAAGTAGATGATGAGACTACTTTAATTGATGCAATTGATAATGCAATTCTAACTTACCAAAGAATGAAAGAAGCTTCTCAAAAGGCAGAGTGGCAAGAATTTGGTAAAGAACTTGATAAATTAGAAGAGGTTATGACGATTTTAAATGAAAAAAAATCTGAAATAGTTATTACTAATAATGAAAATATTTAGTAAAATTAGGGGGTGTTAGAACCACCCTTTAATTTTAAATAAAATAAGGAGTGAATTAGAAAATGACAATAAAAAATGACAGATTAGAAGTTTCAACTAAATCAGAAGGTGCAGAACTTACAAGCATCAAATTAAATGACAAGGAATATTTATGGAATGGTGACGAGAAATATTGGGGTAGACATGCACCAATATTATTTCCTATTGTCGGCAAATTAAAAGATGGAAAAACTTTAATTGAGGATAAAGAGTATCTTATGGGTAGACATGGTTTTGCTAGAGATATGGAGTTTGAGGTAATAGAGCATACTGAAAATAAAGTGAAATACCTGCTAAAGAGTGATGATAGGACATTAAAATCATATCCTTATTTATTTGAACTTTATGTTTCTTATGAATTAGAGGGAAATAGACTAAAAGTAGTATATGAGGTAAAGAATACTGATGAAAAGGATATATATTTCAGCATTGGAGCTCATCCTGCTTTTTGTTGTCCTATTGAAGAAAAAGAAAAATTTGAGGACTATTATATAGAATTTGAGAAGAATGAAACCCAAAACTTTATTGCACAAGACGAAAATGGATATATAAGCGAGGGAAATAGTTTAATAATGGATAATACTAATGTGTTAGAACTTGATAAAGATGTTTTTAAAAAGATAGATACGTATATTTTCCATAATCTTAACTCCAAAGAGGTATCACTTAAATCTAAAAAAAGTGGTAGATGTATAAAAATGTATTTTGAAAGCTTTCCGTATTTTGGAATATGGACTAAACCTAATGCGGCACCTTTTATATGTTTAGAACCCTGGTACGGGGTGACTGATTTTAAAAGAACGGACGGAAAATTTATTAATAAAGTTGGAATTCAGAGATTAGAAATAGGGAAAATTTTTGTATGTGATTATGAAATTGAGGTTAAATAGCTATGAAGAAAATTAAAGTTTCAAGAATGCATATTTGTGATGAAAGATGGCTTTTAGGTAATCCTATTGTTGAGGTTGATATTTATGGAAAAGGTGGCTATAAAAATATAATAAATCAGCTAAGTGCGGCGGATTATGACGTTATAACACTACCTGACTATAATAAGAAGATTGTGAAATATGCAGTAAAGAAAAACATAGTTGTTGAAGCTGAAGATGAATATTTGCCTATTTATTTTGAGGAAAAGTTTAAAAAAAGATTTGAAGATTTTGGCCCGCTTGACTTAGCATTTGTGTTTTCACATGATGATGCACGTCTTGCTGAAAAAATAATAATGAAAGTTACTAAATATTGCAGGTTTTTGACTATTCCTAATTATCCGCGTAGTAGAAGAATTGCTGAGAATGTTCTAAAATCAGAAGGACTTAAAATAAATCTTGAAAATGGTATTGATAAAATCAAGAAAAAATGCGATATTATAATTGATATTGGGACGTTAGAATTAATTATTTAATATATTGAGGGGGAATTACAAATGAAAAAAGTTGCTATTTTAACTGCCGGTGGAGATTGTCCCGGATTAAATGCCGTAATTAGAGCTATTACTAAGTCGGCTACTGAGAAATATGGCTTAGAGGTAATTGGTTTTAGGGAAGGGTATAGAGGACTGGTTGAGAATAGATGGATGCCACTTACGGCACAAACTGTTAGAGGAATTATAGACAAGGGTGGTACGATTTTAGGCAGTTCTAATAAGGATAATCCGTTCCAATTCTTAAAGACTAGAGATTCTAAACCGGTTGATATGTCCGGGCACTGTATAGAAATATTAAAAAATCACGGTGTAGATTGCTTATTTGTCATTGGTGGAGACGGTACTCTTACTTCGGGAAGAGACTTTTCCAGACTTGGTTTCCCTGTAATTGGAGTCCCAAAGACTATTGATAATGATTTAAATGCTACTGATGTTACTTTCGGCTTTAATACAGCTATAAATACAGTAACAGAGGCTATTGACAAGTTAAAGACTACATCAGAATCCCATAACAGAGTTGCTGTTGTTGAAATAATGGGAAGATATGCAGGATGGCTTACACTAGAGTCCGGAATTGCGGGTGCGGCGTCTGTTATTTTAATTCCTGAGATTCCTTATGATTTAGATAAGGTTTGTGAGGCTATTAAAGAAAGAACAGATAATGGAAAGCATTATACAATTGTTGCTGTGTCTGAAGGTGCTAAACCTAAAGACGGGGAAGTTGTTGTAAGGAAAGTATTAAAATACAGCCCTGATGCAATAAGACTTGGCGGAATTGCTAATAAATTGGCTGATGATATTGAAGAAAGATTAGGAATTGAAACTCGTGCAACAGTTCTTGGTCATATTCAAAGAGGAGGACAAACTTCTCCATATGATAGAATTTTATCTACAAGATATGGTGTTAAAGCTATGGAACTTGCGATGCAAGGAATTTTCGGAAAGATGGTTGCTTTAGTTGATGGAAAAATTTCGTATGTTTCATTGGAAGAAGCTGTTGGTCAATTAAAGACTGTACCTGTAAATCATGAATTAATTAATGTTGCAAGAACTATGGGAATTAGTTTTGGTGACTAGATTTTTATAACATAAGGAGTATTTTGGAATGAATGAAGATGAAAGAATTGTTTGTCCGGGAATGAAGGAGGAAGATGCAGAAGAAAATTCTTTGCGCCCTAAATGGCTAAAAGACTATACGGGGCAAAGTAAAGTAAAAGAAAATCTTCTTGTATTTATAGAGGCTGCAAAACTTAGAAATGAGTCTCTTGACCATATTTTATTGTATGGGCCGCCGGGACTTGGAAAAACCACATTAGCAAATATTATAGCAAATGAAATAGGAGTTAATATAAGGATTACATCAGGGCCTGCGATAGAACGTGCCGGAGATTTAGCAGCTATACTTACTAATTTAAGTGAAGGCGATGTTTTATTTATAGACGAGATTCATAGAATGAATAGAAGTGTGGAAGAGGTTTTATATCCGGCCTTAGAGGATTTCGCTTTAGATATAATTATAGGAAAAGGCCCTTCGGCACGTTCTATACGGCTTGATTTACCTAAATTTACTTTAATTGGAGCTACGACCAAGGCAGGAATGCTTACATCTCCGCTTAGAGATAGGTTTGGAGTTATACAAAGATTAGAATTATATTCTCCGGAAGATTTATCGAAGATTGTTAAGCGTTCGGCTCAGATACTTAAGACAGAAATTGAGGACGAAGCATTACTTGAGATTTCTTCTCGTTCTAGAGGAACACCGAGAATTGCGAATAGATTACTTAAGAGAGTTAGAGATTACGCCCAGGTAAAGGGAGATGGGAAGATAACCCTAGATATTGCTAGAAATGCTTTAGAAAAGCTTGAGATTGATGAATTGGGACTGGATAATATAGATCGAATTATGTTAAATGCAATGATAAAGAATTTTGCGGGTGGACCTGTTGGGCTAGATACTTTGGCTGCGTCTATCGGCGAGGATGCGAATACGATAGAGGATGTTTATGAACCATATTTGCTTCAATTAGGTTTTATTAGTAGAACGCCTCGTGGAAGAATTGTTACAGAGTTGGGAAGAAACCATATGTGCCTGTAGATTTATTAGAAGGAGCAACTGATTTTGAAGGAGACTTTACTAAAATGTACTGTTGAAGAAGATAGTACAATAAAAGATGTTGTAATTAAAGAATTTGATATTTCATCTCGCTTACTTAGGAAGTTAAAACTAAACGAGCAAATTTTTTGTAACGGGAAAGTTGCTTGGGTTAACGGAATCGCTAAAGCCGGTGATGAAATCGTTGTAAATGTTGCGTCTGAAGGAGAGGCAGAAAATATAAAATCCGAAGAGGGCATTATTGACGTTTTGTATGAAGATGATAGTTTACTTGTGCTTAATAAGTCGGGTAATGTGGTGGTTCATCCTACATGCTTACATCAAAGTGGAACACTTGCTAATTTTGTTAAGCATTATTTTGAGTGCAAAGACGAACATATTAAACTGCATTTTGTAAATAGATTAGACAGAGAAACATCAGGGGTTATTGTGTTGTCAAAGAATGAATATACCCAAGATATTTTAACTAAGCAAATGCAGTCGGGGTTTTTTACAAAGGAATACATAGCTATTGTTTGCGGAATTATTAAAGATGATTTTGGCACGATAGATTTGCCGATAAAAAGAGAACCTGGTAGCATAATGACAAGAATGGTGGCTGACGACGGAGATAGGGCTGTTACACATTTTGAAGTAATAAAGCGAATGAAAGATATGACTGTAATTCGGTTAAAATTGGAAACAGGCAGAACTCATCAAATAAGAGTACATTTAAAAACGATTGGACATCCTATATTAGGAGATGGTTTATATTCCGATAGGGAGACTGACTTAATTGATAGACAAGCTTTACATTCTTATAAAACTTGCTTTGTTCATCCAATCACTAAAGAAAAATTAGAAATTGTGGCGAATTTGCCGAGTGATATGAAGAAAATAATAAATTAAAGGAGAGAAAACATGACGATTTTAGTTACAGGCGGTGCCGGATATATCGGCTCACATACTTGTGTGGAACTACTTGATGCCGAACATTCGGTAGTTATTGCGGATAATTTAGTTAACAGTAGTAGGGATGTTATTCCTAAGATTGAAAAAATCACCGGTAAAAGGGTGGATTTTTTTGAAGTTGATGTTACTGAATATGAAGCGACTAAAAAGTTATTTGAAACTTATAAGTTTGATGGTGTAATTCATTTCGCGGGACTTAAGGCAGTAGGAGAGTCTGTGGAAAAGCCACTTAGTTATTATTATAATAACATTATGAGTACTATTAATTTAAGCAAGTTGTGTTTAGAATTTAATGTTAACAAATTTGTATTTTCTTCTTCTGCTACGGTCTATGGGAAAAATAAACCGCCATTTATTGAAACTATGGAATTACTTCCGGCTACTAGTCCTTATGGCGAAACGAAGGCCGTTTGTGAGAAAATCTTGATGGATGTTGCTAAAGTAAATCCTAGTTTTTCTGTATCACTTCTTAGGTATTTTAATCCTATTGGTGCTCACAAGAGCGGACTTATAGGTGAGTCTCCAAATGGAATTCCAAATAATTTGATGCCATATATTACAAAGGTTGCAAAAGGAATTTTGTCTAAGCTAAATGTTTTTGGTAATGATTATGATACTCCTGACGGTAGTTGTATTAGAGATTATATTCATGTTGTTGACCTTGCAAAGGGGCATTTATGTGCAGTAGAGAAGATAAAACCTGGAATTAATATTTATAATTTAGGTAGAGGGAAAGGAATTTCTGTGTTAGAACTTATTGATACTTTTGAAAGGGTAAATAACTTAAAAATACCATATGAAATTGTTGGGCGTCGTGCTGGAGATTTGCCTGCATTTTATGCAGATGCGACCAAGGCATATAACGAACTTAATTGGAAGACGGAACTAAATGTTGAAGAGATGTGCAAAGATGCGTGGAGGTTTGAGAAAAATAACTAGTAAAGGGAATAAATAGTGATACTTGATTTTTAACTATTTAAAAAGTATTATAATTATGTATTTTGTAAGCTACTTATGAAAAGGGGAAAATAAATGGGGATAAAGTTATCTGCGTGCACAATTGCAAGGAATGAGGCTAAGAATATAGCAAAGTCTATTAATAGCTATAAGGAATATGTGGATGAAATTGTTATTATAGATACAGGTTCAATAGACGACACAGTAGAGGTTGCTAAAAAAGCGGGTGCGAAAGTTTTAAATTATGAGTGGGTTAATGATTTCTCGAAAGTTAAAAATTTTGCACTGGATAATTGTAGCGGAGACTGGGTTATTTTTTTAGATGCGGATGAATGGTTCGATGGAAATACGGCCGCGAATATAAAGCAGGCTATAAACACGACCATAAAAGAAGAATATTCTGCAGTTGCTTGTAAATTGGTTAATTTTGCTGATGAAACGGAAATATTGGAAGTTGGTAGCACACTCCGAGTATTTAAACATGATAAAAATATAAGATTTGAAAGAGCAATTCATGAAGTACTTTTTGACAAAGTAAAAAATGAACCGTTGCCTTCACTATATAGTGACTTAATTGTGGTTAATCATTCCGGATATATGAAAAAAGTACTGGCTAATAAAGCTAAGCGTAACAAGATGCTACTTGATAAAACTTTTGCTGCGGGTAAATCGGCCCCAATAGATTATTTTTACGGATTGAGGGAAAACCTTAATATAAACGTTGAAATGGCGGATTATTTTTATAAGTTAATTAAAAGTATTCCAGATTATAGAGAAAAAATTTTTCAGTATAACATAGGACCAATTTTAGATGATAATATGATAAAACTGGTTAATAAATTACCTAATAAGTATTCTTTTGAAGAAAGATTAGAATTACTTAAAAATGCTCAAAAAATATTTCCTGAGAATCCGATTTTTAAATACTATGAGTATGAGATGTTTTACGGAATAAACAGAAAAAGGGCGATACTTGCATTACAAGATGCTGTAAAGCTATTTTCTGATTTTGAAAAGAAACATCCGGATAATGCAAATTCCTTTTATTCCAAAGCCGGTGATGCTTTTACCGTATTAGGGGAATATGAATTACTAATAGGCGATAAGTCAAAAGCACTTGAAAACTTTGTTAATGCGATTAAGTTTGAATATTCTAATTTAAGAGCATTACTTGGAATAATGTATATTGTTGGTGATCAAAAGAGTGAGGATGTTGTTTTATTTCTAAATTCCATATACAATACCGAAGATAAAGACGTTTTGAAATTTTTGCAGGAAAATTTAAGGCTCACTAGATTTCATGATACGTTTTTATATTATTTTGTTAAATATAACAAAAAGTTCAATGAAGTTGATTCATCTTTCTTTACTTCAAGGCTAATTACAGAAAAGTATGATGAAATTATAGATTTATATATGAATGTTTTTAATGAAAGTAAAGATATTAGAGCACTTATTTTTGTGGCTTCAGCGATAATTATCGGAAATAAAAAAGAAAAATATACCGAGCTGTCGGGGAGTATTGCTCCTAGTTTTTCTAAAATTATTAATGCATATTTTAATGAAGGAGAAGCTATAAGTTTAACAGAAAACGAATATCCTTTGGTGTTTGATATTTTTAAAGAAATTGCGTTTTTAGGAAATGAAGTTACTTTGAAGAAGTATATTACTTCTTTTAGAACTGAAAATAATAAAATATGGCTAGATGTTATAGATTATTACTTTAATAATTATTCATATGATATGGCAAAACGCTGTATTGACTGGGTTGGGTCCGATAAACTTGAAGATGATGATATCTTGGCATATACCTATTTTATTTTGACAAGTATATATTTTAGAGAAGGCAAATTTGAAGAAATTGAGGGAATTCTTGATAAGGCTATTGAGGGTGGATATCTTAATATAGAGACGGTCCTTATATGTGAATTATTAGAAGCTGACGATGAAAAGCTAAAATATTATTTTAGCTTGTTTGATGCCTATACTGGAATGAAAAAGCTTGAAAAACTAGATAAAATATGTGATATTAGTTCGGATAATATCTTTTTCTTAAATACAGATAAATTCTGTGAGGAGATAAAAGATAATCCAATTAGAGGTGTTAGAGCTCAAATTAAAGAATTATTTGAGTTTGCGAATATTGCTAAGTCAAAGAAAGCATTTGCATATGCTGAAAAATATTATAAAATAGCTTTGAAATTTAATTATTGTGTGGATAAATGCTACTTTGAATTAGGTGAGATTTATAATCATTTTAACAAACCGGATCTGAGTTTTTACTGCTATGAAAAAGCATTTTGTGAGAATTTACTATTAGCAAATAAATTGCTACCTAAAGAACATAGAAATTACAACTATGTTTTCTCAAAGAAAAAGGAAACATATAATAAGTTATGTCCTATATGCGGTAAAGAAGGAAGACAATTTTTAACGTTTTGCAATATAGATGATAATAAGCTTGATTATGATTTCCCACTTATTACCGGATATATGAAGTGTGAGGAATGTAAGCATATTTTCCTAAAAAATGAAATTAAGGAAAAAAGCAAGTTCTTTGATATTGCCGAGTTTAATTATGATGACCAGAAAATAGAGAGTGCATATAGAATTTTTGAACAACTTGAGAAAGTATCTAATAAAAAAGATGTCATTACATTTTCTGATAATAAATATTTAGAAGAGACAGGTAAGAATAAGGGGTATAATATAACTAAGTATAGCTCTAAAGTTCATGGAACATTTAATATAGCATTAGTAGATGATTACATTACAAATTCATATGATATAAAAAGCAAAATTAAAAATATAGTAAATAAATTAGAACATAATGGAATAGCTATATTTAATATTTTTGATGCTGAAAATGCATATTCTACTTTAGCGGACAGACCTTTATGGGCGAAAGTTGGAGTTCAAAATGTGTTTACTCAAAGTTCGATTAAGGAATTGCTCGATAAAGCAGGAATGAGGGTTATAAAAATGGAAATAGATTATATTAACAAAGGTAAAATTATAGTAATTGCAGAAAAATAATTACTAAAGACAGTAGGTAATATGTCAATAGGAAAAAAATAAAAATTTTAATGAAATTTGT
>CAVHFU010000021.1:0-24976 GCA_963635575.1 bacterium
AAATTTTCCCGTTAATGTTTGAATTTTTTTAGGACATTTTCAAAAATTATTGACATAGAAAAAAATATGCCTTCTTCCCCATTAATCTAAACAAGAAAGAAGACATATTGTTTATTTAACTTATAAGTCCGGCCCATCCAATGGCCATTAGCATTATTCCTACTGCCAGCAAAATCAATAATACTTTAGAAAACAAAACATCATTTTTATTAGCGAACCCTTTTTTCATATAATCTTTAATTATTATCATCCAACCCACAACGGCACTTCCTGCCAAAATTACTCCGATTGATACATTGTTCATGTTATACCTCCATTTTGTCAATTCTGACTCAATCATTTGTTTTTAGTTTACCATAAAATTATAACAGATGTATTATTTCCTGTCAAATCCTCCTATTAAAATGATACCTTAACAAAATTGTAACATAATAGTTCTTGACCATACTCGAAAATGTTGTATAATGTATCTATTAAACATATACACTTAAGAAAATATATAAGGAGACTTTATTATGTTATGTTCAGATTGTAATAAAAATCTTGCCGTAATATTTATGACAAAGATGGAGAATAATAAGCAAACAACTAAAGGCCTATGCTTTGAATGTGCTAAAAAAAGAGGCGTTGATCCATTAAACAATATGCTTCTTCAATCGGGAATGTCACAAGAAGAATTAGACTCGCTTACTACCGAAATGGAGGATTTTATATCTAATTTATCTCAAGAAAATGAAGACAGCAATTCTATGGTAGCAGATGAAAAATCTATTTTGGGTGCATTTGCAAAAATGTTTGGTGGCCCTGAAGGAGATCAAGTTTCAAATGATTCTACAACAAAAGTAAAAGTTCAAGACAGAAAATCTACTAAAAAAAGAAAACTATTAGATACCTACGGCATTAATTTAACAGACCTTGCTCGTGAAGGAAAATTAGACAAAATTGCCGGTAGAAATAACGAAATAAACAGAACAATTCAAATCTTAAATCGTCGCACAAAAAATAATCCTGTTCTAATTGGTGAGCCGGGAGTTGGAAAAACTGCAATTGCTGAAGCTTTAGCCATGAGAATTGTTGATAAAAAAGTTCCACCAAAGCTATTTAACCACGAAGTATACCAATTAGACATTACTGCAGTTGTCGCAGGTACTCAGTTTAGAGGTCAATTCGAATCTCGTATGCGTGGAATTATTGACGAAGCTAAGAATTCAGGAAACGTTATATTAGTAATTGATGAACTTCATATGATAACAGGTGCAGGGGATGCTGAAGGTGCAATGAACGCTGCAAATATACTAAAACCTGCTTTATCTCGTGGAGAAATTCAAGTGATAGGGGCTGCCACTTTAAAAGAATACAGAAAACACATTGAAAAAGATTCTGCCCTAGAACGTCGATTTCAACCGGTTATGGTAGACGAACCTACTGCTGAGGAGACTTTAGAAATCTTAAAAACAATTAAACCTTATTATGAAGATTTCCATAAGGTTTCTCTGCCTGTTGAAACTTTGCAAGCCGCTGTTTCTATGTCAAAGCGATATATCCACGATAGATTTTTACCGGATAAGGCTATTGACTTAATTGATGAAGCATCTTCAAGAATAAATTTAAATAATAAGCCACTCGCAAAGCTTGAAATACTAAAAGCCCAATTGCGTGGAATTCAAGAAGAAAAAGAATCCGCTGTTTCTGCCGACTCTATTGAGGATTACCAAAAAGCCGCCGACTTAAAGACAAAAGAATGTAATTTAACGAATGAAATTGAAGCTTTGGAAAAGAAAATTAAAAAAGCAATTGTAACCGAGGAAGACTTGGCAGAAGTAATCGAATTATGGACCAAAATTCCCGCGAAGAAAATTACTGAAACTGAATCTGAAAAGTTACTAAATTTAGAAACCGCACTCCACAAAAGAATTGTTGGGCAAGAAAATGCTGTTTCTACCCTATCCAATGCAATTCGTAGACATAGAGCCGGACTTAGAAATAGGAAACGTCCACCTTCCTTTATATTTGTCGGTCCTACCGGTGTAGGAAAAACCGAACTCGTAAAGGCTTTAGCTTGTGAACTATTTTGTAATGAAGACTCTATAATAAGACTTGATATGTCCGAGTTCATGGAGAAACACGCTGTATCTAAGTTAATTGGAGCACCTCCGGGATATGTTGGATATGATGATGCAGGTCAACTTACCGAAAAAGTTAGAAGAAACCCTTACTCTATCATTTTGTTTGATGAAATTGAAAAAGCACACGCTGATATATTTAATCTATTATTACAAATTTTAGATGAAGGAAGGTTAACTGATAGTCAGGGAAAAACAGTAAATTTCGAGAATACCGTAATCATATTAACATCAAACGCTGGAACCGGTTCTACCTTCTCGCTCGGCTTTAATCAATCCACAGAAGTTCGTGACGAAAAGATACTGTCTGCATTAAAAGAGTATTTCAAACCGGAATTTTTAAATAGGCTTGATGAGATAATCGTTTTCCATGAATTATCAAAAGACGAAATCAGGCAAATTATAGACATGATGATTAATGAAATAAATGACGAATTAAAGAAATTTAAAACATCCATTAAACTTTCTGACTCGGCTAAGGACTACATTGTATCTGTTGGATATGACGCTAAATACGGTGCTCGTCCACTTCGCCGTGCCATTCAAAAGAATATTGAAAATAAGATTGCTGAAATGTTGTTGAAACACGAGAATTTAAATGATAAGATAATTGATGTCGATTATAGTGATAATTTAGTCTTTAATCTTACAGATTAAGAAGGAATGGGGAAAAAATGAATTTACCAAATATACTGACTATTATACGATTTATAATAGTACCATTTATGGCATATTTTTTAATAAATGAAAACTTTACTATTGCCATTTTATTATATGTTCTTGCTAGTGCCACTGACGTTTTAGATGGATTTATCGCAAGAAAGTTTAACCAAATAACCGACTTAGGGAAATTCTTAGACCCTCTAGCGGATAAATTACTTCAATTTTCCGCTTTAGTTGGACTTTGGATAGTTAATTTAATACCGCTTTGGATAGTAATTATCTTTTTTATAAAAGAAATATCGATGGGGCTAGGTGCAATAAGATTGCTAAGAAAACACATTATAATTCAATCAAAATGGTTTGGCAAACTTTCTACTATCTTCTTCTTTTTAGCGATAATAGCCTCAATGCTAAGTTCAAAGATAATTGTTTTAACTAACTATATACTTCCTTTATTTATACTGGCATTGATGTCATTATTATTTGCATTTATAATGTATTTATCAAGTTATATACAAGAAACAAAAAAATGACCTAAAAGGTCATTTTTTTGTTCTAGCTTTTTTCTATTTAGCCATAAGTTCACAAACTAAATTACTTATTTCTGTTGGATTTTCAATACTTAGTCCTTCGATGAGTCTTGCTTGTGAGTATAAAATCTTTGTATAATTCTTTAGTTCATCTTTATTGTCTTTGTATAATTCTTTTAATTTATTTACAATCGGATGTGCCTTGTTTATTTCCAGAACCGTTTGAGCCTTAACTTGGTTCTTATCTCCGAATTGACTAGTTAATGTCTTTTCCATTTCAACAGAAATCGGTCCTTCACTCGTTAAGCAAACAGGATGATTTACAAGTCTATTTGTAAATCTAACGTCTTGAACTTCATTTTGGATGCTTTCTTTCATAAAGCTTAGCATTCCCTTAAACTCATCATTTTCTTTCTTTAATTCTTCCTTTTCTTCCTCAGTCGCGATGTCTATGTTTTCAGCACATACATTAACAAACTTTTTCTTGTCATATTCCATTAAAACTTGAAGAGCAAATTCATCTACATTTTCAGTTAAATATAAGATTTCATAACCCTTTGCTTTAATTGTTTCAACTTGAGGTAAGCTTTCAATCTTGTCGTTTGTTTCCCCACAAGCATAGTAAATATCTTTTTGTTCAGCTTTCATTCTACTGCAGTATTCTTGTAATGTAACAAGCTTCTTTTCAGTTGAAGAATAGAATAATAATAAGTCTTTTAACTTATCTTTATTCATACCGAAATTTGCATAAGTTCCAAACTTTAATTGCATACCGAATGCACCAAAGAATTTCTCATAGTCTTCCCTATTATCTTTTAGCATCTTTTCAAGTTCAGATTTTATCTTATTTTCAATATTCTTCTCAATTCCCTTTAATTGTCTGTCATGTTGTAACATCTCACGTGAAATATTTAGAGACAAATCCTGACTATCTACTAATCCTTTTACAAAGCCAAAGTAGTCAGGTAATAAATCTGAACATTTATCCATAATCAATACACCATTTGAATACAATTGAAGACCCTTTTCATATTCCTTTGTATAATAATCATACGGAGCATGTGACGGAATGTATAGAAGTGCATTATAACTTAATTGCCCTTCAACAACACTATGAATTACCTTAATTGGCTTTTCAAAGTCGTTAAACTTGCTTGTATAAAAATTATCGTAGTCATCCTTTGAAATTTCACTCTTCTTCTTTTTCCAAATAGGCACCATGCTATTTAATGTTTCTACTTCTTTAACTTTTTCGTACTCGTTTTCTGTACCTTCTTTTTTATGTTCATGTTCAACTTCCATCTTAATAGGGTATCTTATATAATCTGAATATTTCTTTACAATATTTTCTATTGTGTATTCTTCTAGGAATTGGCTATACTTTTCCTCATCAGTATCAAGTTTGATATGCAAAACAATTTCTGTTCCTACACTATCCTTCTCGCAAGGTTCTATCGTATAACCTTCTGCTCCTTTAGAAATCCATTTGTACGCTTGATCTGAATCTACTGATTTACTGGTAACAGTAATCTTATCTGCAACCATAAATGCTGAATAAAATCCAACGCCAAATTGACCAATAAGTTCTATTCCTTTCTTATCTTCCGTTTCTTTCTTAAATGCAAGAGAACCACTCTTTGCTATTGTTCCTAAATTATTTTCTAATTCACTTTCAGTCATTCCACAGCCATTATCTGATATTGTTAAATTACGATTAGCTTTATCAATGTCAATTCTGATTGCGAAATCTGATTGCTTAACTTCTATCTTATCATCTGTTAAAGAGCGATAATGAAGTTTATCGATAGCATCACTTCCGTTAGATATTAATTCTCTTAAAAAGATTTCTTTATTTGTATAAATTGAATTTATCATTAAATCGAGAAGTCTTTTTGACTCTGCTTTAAATTGTTTATTAGCCATATAACTCACTCCTTTATGACGAATTATATATCTATTTTTTAGCAATGTCAACAAGAGAGTGCTAATTTAACTCAGAAAATTCCATCTATGTTTCCGTCTGGTAAAACGTCTATTTTTTCAGCAGCAGGCACTTTAGGAAGACCAGGCATAGTTAAAATCTTACCAGTTAACGCCACAATAAAACCAGCACCATTGCTAATTCTTATCTCTCTTACAGTCATATCGAAATCAGTTGGTCTGCCAAGCTTTTTCGGGTCATCCGATAAAGAATACTGCGTTTTTGCCATACAAACTGGTTTCTTATCCAAACCAAGTCTTTCAATTTCTTTAATTTGATTTTCTGCATTTTTTGTATAATTCACATCACTTGCCCCATATATTTTTTTGCATATTATATCTATTTTTCCTTTTATAGATAACTTTTCGTCGTAAATTGGTGCATATTCTGATTTTTCATTTTTTAAGGTATCCACCAATCCATTTGCCAAGTCAATTCCGCCTTCTCCACCTTTAGTAAATACTTCTGATATAGAGAACTTAACATTTTGTTCCGAGCAAATCTTCCTTACATATTCAATTTCTTCTTCTGTATCGCTAAGGAACTTATTAACTGTAACAAGAACAGGAACACCATATAATTTCATATTCTCTATATGTTTAATTAAATTAACACTTCCGGCTTTTAATGCTTCTAGTGAAGGGGTTTTTAATTCTTCAACAGTCATTCCACCGTTGTATTTCAACGAGCGAATTGTAGCCACAATAACAATAGCAGACGGTTTTAATTTCGCCATTCTGCACTTTATATCCAAGAATTTTTCTGCACCTAAATCCGCTCCAAATCCAGCCTCTGTAACAACAATATCTGCAAGTTTTAATGCTGTCCTAGTAGCAATAACGCTATTGCAACCATGAGCAATATTAGCAAACGGTCCACCATGCATAATACAAGGTGTGTTTTCTAATGTTTGAATTAGGTTTGGCTTAATCGCATCTTTAAGTAATGCAGCAACAGCCCCTTCAATTTTAAGTTGCTTAACTTTTATAGGTTCCCCACTAACGTCATACCCAACAATAATTTCCGCAACTCTGGCTTTTAGATCATTCATATCATTAGCCAAGCATAATACTGCCATTATTTCCGATGCGACAGTAATATTAAAGCCATCATTTCTAGGTACTCCGTTGCTCTTTCCACCAAGTCCGACAGTAATATTTCTAAGAGCCCTGTCATTTACATCCATAGCTCTTTTCCAAGTTATCTTTTCTAAATCAAAATTGAGCTCATTTCCCTGATATATGTGATTATCTATTACGGCAGAAATAAGATTATTTGCAGAAGTTAACGCATGCATATCCCCTGTAAAATGAAGATTTATATCATCCATAGGCACAACTTGACTGTACCCGCCCCCTGTTGCTCCGCCTTTTATCCCCATAACAGGACCTAAAGACGGTTCTCGCAAAGCAATTATACACTTTTTCCCTATTCTATTTAGTGCTTGTCCCAATCCTATGGTAACAGTAGTCTTTCCTTCACCGGCAGGAGTTGGATTAATTGCTGTAACAAGAACTAACTTACCATCCGGATTACCTTTTACCCTGTCTTGCAATTTATTGCTAATCTTAGCTTTATAATTTCCATATAATTCTAATTCATCTTCATTTATTCCGATTTTCTTAGCTATTTCAGTTATTTTCTGAATATTCGCACATTTTGAGATCTCTATATCTGTCTGCATATTAAAACACCTCCGTATAAATAATATCCAATATTCATAAAATGGTCAATACTGTTTTAATAATACGCAAATTGTCATCCACAAGTTTAAGGAGGCTGTAAAAAAATTCATTTTATGTAATTGAAAACAGTGTACTACACTTACTACAAAAAATATTTTTGTCGAATGAAGTATAGTGCACTGTTTTTACTAATTTTTCAGTTTTTTTACAGTCCCTTTAAATTAACTTATATTTCTCATATCCATCCATAAGATTATATACATTTCTATAACCCATTTCACTCAGTTGTTCTGCAATAGCTATACTTCTGATGCCCTTTGAACAAACCACAATAATTTTTTCATTTTTATTAGGGAATAATTTTAGAACCTTTTCAACATCATTAATTCCAATATTTACTGAACCATATATATGAGATTTCTTAAATTCATTTTTATCACGTATATCAACAACTTTCGCATTTGAACGTATTAAATTTGAGGCTTGAACACTCGTAATATTACCAACCATAAATATCCCCTCTACGTTATATTATGCAAACCAAAATGTAAATGACATTTATGAAAAAATAATAATTTAGCATAAACCGCAAACAAAAAGAAGCTGTAAAAAAACTCGTTTTACAGCCTCTTCTAGGCTTACATCATACTTGCGACTTCGTTCATAACTTTACTTGCTCTCTTTATAGCCTGACGACTAGGTTTCCAAACTTTTTTCTTCATCCAGTCTGAATTGCCTACTCCAGTTAATCCTAACGCTGTTCCAACAATACTGCCCACCAACAAGCCTCGTGCAAAATTATTCATAACACTCACCTCTATGTATTATTTTTTTCAATTAGTCAAAAATAATACATAGTGATTTTAGGAAGATAAACTTCCAAATAATTCATCAAACTTAGCTTCCAAACGTTTTTGGATATCTTCATCCTCTAAATTACTTTCAACTTCCGGGTCCTCATCTCTTATGTCATCTTTAATATGAGTATTATCAACCGGACCAGTTTTCAATCCATAAGGATAAACAATCCTATATTCACCTCTATGATTTAATGACGGATCAGTATGGTTTAGCTTAAACTTATTAATTTCGTTTGCGCAAGGATGCATACTTATATCATATTTTTTCGCTTTAATAGGTCGCATACCTTTTACCATAACAATACTTGTATCCAGTGGAAGACGCTTTAACTCATCAATAGTCATTAATGAACGCCCCATAGATTGATCAGAAATACTTTGCGAGTCAAGACCAGATGCAAGTAATGTACCACCCAACTTACCACTTCTTGAAACTTGCTCCTTATTAATTGTAGTTTCGCCTAAAGTCTTAGAAATATATTCACAAGTCGCTGTTGCCTGGCTTCCTAAAAATAGGTGCGTATCACAGTTAGCCATGATATTCTCATAAATATCTTTATATAAATCTTTTAACTGATCTATACTCTGTAAAACAATACTTATATTAATGTTTCTACTTCTACTTGTGCTAAGTTTTTGATTGAAATCAGGTATTTGGCCAACGTTTGCAAATTCGTCCATAAGGAAGAATACAGGAATATCCAAAGTACATTTTCCGTCAGGTCTGATTGCAGAATTTTCGTCTGCCTTATAATATAATCTTTGTAAAACTTGTCCAAAGAAAATTGTCGAAATAAAGTTAAATGCACTATGGCTATCCGGTGTTATAACGAAAGTAGCCATTTTCTTGGAACCCATTGCATCTATATCTATTGAACTTGTTCCAGTTATAGAAGAAATTTCCGGAGTATCAAATACGTTAAGACGCGTTGCTAAACCTACTAAAACTCCCGCTCTTGTCTTATCTACCGCTAATCTAAATGTTTCGTAGCTCTTTCTTGCCATATGCTCAAATGGCAGACGCATAAATACATCATCCATCCAATCAAAATTCTCACCAGCTCTTACCATGGCAAGGCAACTCGCAAAAGACTGTTCTTCTTTAGGACATTCACTAAGTAAATAGTAAATACATGAATTAAGTAAGGCACGCTCAGCTTGAGGCCAAAATGGGTCTTCGTTAGTCGAACCTTTGCTTGTACCTTTAATTAATGCATCACTTATAATATCTACATCTAATGTTCCACCAATATGCCATAGTGGGTTATATGAATCGCTACACTCAGGATTAACCAAGTTTATACATCTAACTTCATATCCGTTCTCTTGCAAAAATCCGGCAGCAGTATCAAAGTTTTCACCTTTAGGGTCAGTTACAACATAAGAGCCTAACATTTGCATCATATTCGGCATAATGTAACCTCTTGATTTTCTAGAACCCGCACCACCTATGATTAAAACGTTTTTATTAATAAATCTGTTATCGGTAGTTAAATAGTTATCTTTCGCCAAAATTATACCGGTATTTCTATTTAGTATTTCATATTGTTCACCGTCAGCCCATCCGCTTGAGCCATGCTCTACGCCTTCATACTCGTTTTTTAAGAAGTAATTTTTAACTTCATATGCAACGCAAAGCATTAAAACTATAACCGCTATCCAGAAAAAGCCACCTAAAAAGGCGCTCCTTGCCACAGCCGATGAAAACAACTCTCCAATAAACGTAATAGGATTAAGATTTATGAATATATTTGATGCAAAATAATTTATAACATCAAACCCCTTAATCCCGTTACTATTCATTTGAGATATTGTCGCTGCGTAAGAACCGCCAAAAAATACCGCAATTATTAAAGTAAGTATTCCATAAAAACTAAATCTTTTTTTTCTGTTTTTCAAAATATTTTTTATCATATGTTTTCTCTCCTCTTTAGTAACTATCTATCTAAGCCGTCAATTTCTCTTGATCTTCTTCTCTCAGGATCGTTGTATCTTGCATATCTATTTTGGTCAATCGCACTATTGTTTCTAACATCTCTTTCATCAACAACTTCTGCTTCATCTACCAATTCTGCTCTGCCATCACGATATACTTCTCTTTCAGTTTCTTTTTCAGGTCTTTCAATAATTTTATTTGCTACTAATATTTCTTCAATTTCATCACGATTTTGAGCAGCTTCTATCTGTAATGCAACATCAGGACTAAGTTCTTTATCTAAAGTTATCTTATCTTGAACTTGTCCATCGTTATAGAAAATTACAGTTCCGTTATTAATAGGCATTATAACTGCCTTAGATTCAGTCATAGTTAAATATACGCCACTAGCTCGTAAATTTTCATATACTTCTTCAAAGCTTTGTGCCTCAAAAATCATTTTTTCCATTTCTTCATTTGTAATGTTTGCCGTGGCTCTTCCTGAACCTTCAAATTCAGGTTCTCCCTTATCATTAATAGACATTACATGAGCACCAAAATTCAATTTTATGTCTCCATTCATAAAGATACCTCCCCTTATTACAACATTACATTGCCTAATTCCCTTGTTTCCTCACTTTGAGGTAACTTAACAGAAACACTCATTTCTAGAACGACATATTTTCTATAAGGTGTTAATTTGTAGTTTCCTTTAAGATTACCAAACATATCAGGCTTTGAAATTTGCGGAATAATTTGTTCCCCTGTCTCCGTATCAAGTAAAACCATTTGCCTTTTGGGGTTATATGTAAATGAAATATTTCTAGCCTCAACCTCAGACTCTCCATAATTCATATACTCAAGTTGTATAGTCTCATCTGATGATACAAACTTATTGTCAACAACTTGACCATACCCTATAACGCATCTGTTTTTTGCCAAGGATGCAATTAAAACATTAGTATTATCTCCTGATGCATCATACGGAATAGAAAATGTTTTTTGTATTCTACCATCCACCGCATTCTCAATGTATTCAAGTTTTTCAAGCGTACATAACGGCAAGTTCTTCCATTGCTCCCTTTTGGTAAATTTAATCGCAAATGCGACCACATTAACCCCAACAGGCTGAACAACATTAAATTCTATTCCTTCCAAAAAGTTCATTTGGCTTCCTCCTTGGTAACATAATCTATTTATAGAATACCACAAAAATGTAATAAAAGCAAGTTTATGTTCTTATTTTATGTCTTTTATCTCTTTCTCATTTCTTCTGCATGTTTAATTGCAACATCTGATATATTTCCGCCACTTATAATTCTCGCAATCTCACGAACTGTATCTTCTTCACTTAGCTTCTTTACAGATGTTTGCATCTTATCGTCAACCAGATTCTTACTAATGAAGAAATTGCTCTCCCCTTTAGCAGCAATACTTGGTAAGTGAGTTACGCAAATAACCTGTTTTGACTTAGCGATTTCTAGCATTTTTTCTCCCACTGCATTTCCCGCTTCGCCACTAATTCCGACATCTATTTCATCAAATACCATTACTGGAATTATATCGGCATTTGCCAGGACATTCTTTAGTGAAAGCATTATTCTAGAAATTTCTCCACCTGATGCCACTTTAGAAAGTTCCTTAACCTTCTCTCCCGGATTAGATGAGAATAAAATTTCAACCTCATCCATTCCATTCCTTAAAAAGCTTCCTTCCATAAATTCTACCTTTATTTCAAAATGAGCCTTAGGCATCTCAAGTTCACTCAATATTTCTGCCAATCTAACCTCTAATTCTTTAGCAACACTTTTCCTTATATCTGAAATACTATGAGCTAGCTTAGTCATAGCTTTCTCTGTATCTAACAATTCATTATTTAAATTATTCAAAATACTTTCAGAATTACAAAGTTCATCATATTCTTTAATTAAATTATCATATGTATCTAAAATTTCTTTTACGCTATTCCCATATTTCTTTTTTAATCTCGAAATCAAATCTATTCTTTCATCAACACTATTTAGTTCGTCTTCATCGATATAAACCTTATCTTTTTCAGAACTTAAACTATATCCTGCTTCTTCGATTTGATAATACGCCTCATTTAATATCTCGGCTATCTTTTTATATTCTTGTTTAATATCTTCAATCTCATTAATATGTTTTATAGTATGTTGCAATATAGATAATACTCCGCTCTCATTGTTAATAGAAGCTCCGCAGAATTCCAAAGAATCCATAACCCTTTTTGCATTAGCCAAAATTTTTCTCTTTTCGAATAATTCTTCGTCTTCGTTGTCCTTTAACTGAGCTGAGGCAATTTCGTCAATTTGAAACTTTAAAAATTCCATAGTTCTAGCTCGTTGCTCAGGATTTCCACCCATTTTTTCAATTTTATCTAAAATATCTTTCCTATCTTGATATAACTTTTCATATTCGTCTTTATACTTTTCTAACTTGTCATGCGCGAAATTGTCTAAAACTTCAATATGCTTTTTGGCATTAAGCAAAGATTGATTATCATGTTGACCGTGTAAATCAACTAGTAAACTCCCCACCTCACGTAACTCATTTATAGTTACAAGTTTTCCATTTATCTTTGCAATACTTCTACCATTTTGTAAAACCTCTCTATAGATTATTATCTCATCGTCGTCATATCCAAGATTAGATAATTCATTTTTTAACTCAGAATTGTCTATAAAAAATAATGCCTCCGCAAAAGCTTTTGTTTCGCCGGTTCTAATATTATCACGACTTACTTTTCCACCTAAAATCATTGCAATTGCTCCAATAATAAGAGTTTTCCCCGCTCCCGTTTCTCCAGTCATAACATTAAAACCTTTTTCAAAATCAATTTCTAAATCATTAATTATTCCTAAATTAGATATGTGAATATGTGCTAACATAAAATCCCCCTACAAACGAAACTTTTCTCTTACAATATCAAAAAAACATTTATCACTTAATTTTATAATTCTCGCTTTTAACTCGGATTTCTTAATTGTTACGTTCTTACCTTCTCCTGAAACTTGCCCATCTGCCGTAACTAAGAAATCATTTGTGTCACAAAAAACGTTTATTAATGTGTTTGCATTAGTAATAATAGGCCTTTGATGTAATGAATGAGCACAAGTTGGTGTCACAATAGTCACATCAAGTTGTGTATCCACAATAGGGCCTCCTGCGGATAACGAGTAGGCTGTTGAACCAGTCGGAGTAGCAATAATCAGTCCATCCGCCTTATAATTGTCAACATACTTACCGTCAAATCTCAAATTTAATTCGAGCAACCTTGCTAAACTAATTCTACTAATTACTACATCGTTTAATGCAATCATCTTTTTATCATTTACAATAGCCTCAAGCAGTCCTCTTTCCTCTACTCTATACTCTTTATTTATCAACTTAGTAATCACATTACCTATATCTTTAATTTCGGCCTCAGCCAAAAAACCAAGATGTCCTAAATTAATTCCGAAAATCGGTGTACCCAAAAAAACTCTGTTGGCAGCCAAAAAAGTTCCGTCTCCACCAAGTGAAACGATAAAATCATATTCTTCTTGTGCCTCTGCCATTTCACACTTTACATTGAATTTTTTCGCTGTTTCCATGATTTCTTTTGTAGCTCTAAATGCGTACTCCTTCTCTAAATTAACAAAAATACCAAACTTCATAATAAAATTTCCTTTCAAAAAAGACGTACAAAGCCAATGCAGCTTTACATTTTATACATAACTGCATTGGCACCTGCCACGTCACAAAAAACAATTATTTATTTCTAGTAGAACATTTCTCCCATTGAGTGCCCTTCATGAATTCTCTTAATAGCCTCACCAAATATAGGAGCAACTGTTAATACCTTTATTTTATCCAACTGCTTTTCAGGTGGAAGTGGAATTGTATTAGTTATAATAAATTCCTTTATAGAAGAATTATTTATTCTTTCAATGGCAGGTCCAGATAGTACTCCATGAGTACAAGCAGCATATATTTCCTTTACATTGTATTCTTCTAGGACATGCACTGC
The DNA here is from genome assembly GCA_963635575.1 of bacterium. Taxonomy (GTDB): domain Bacteria; phylum Bacillota; class Clostridia; order TANB77; family RGIG9151; genus RGIG9151. The sequence goes on from CAVHFU010000021.1 coordinate 13,788, forward strand.
ATTCATAATAGAACTACCTCTATCTACTTCATCATCAAAAATTACGCATCTCTTTCCAGAAACATCGCCGACAATATTTTCAATTAATGTTTCTTGGCTATTTCCTAATCTTCTCTTATCTAACATTGCAATAGGTGCATTAAGTCTTGTAGCATATTTATATGCCTTTTTAGAACTACCTGCATCAGTTGCAACAACAACCAAATCATCAAAATTCTTTGCTTTAAAATAATTTGCAAGTAAATCGGCAAACACTAATTGGTCAGCAGGAATATTGAAAAATCCTAAAATTTGAGTTGCATGTAAATCAGAAGTAAGAACCCTGTTTGCTCCCGCTGCTGCAAGCAAATCAGCTACTAGCTTAGAGGTAATTGCAATTCTCGGTTGATCCTTTTTATCCGAGCGTGCATAAGGATAATAAGGCAAAACTGCCGTAATTCTTTTAGCTGATGCCCTCTTTAGCGCATCAATTGTAATAAGTAATTCCATAAAATTCTCATCAACAGGAGGTCTTGAAGTTTGAATTACAAAAACGTCATCTCCTCTAACGGTTTCTAAAATTTTTACAAACCTGTTGTCATTGTCAAACTTAAACGATTCACTTTGACCCAAAGGTACTCCTATAGAATCGCACACCTCTTTAGCAAATTCCTTACTCGCATTACAGCCAAAAATTTTTAATTGGTCCATAAACGCAATACCTCCTCTTAGATTATATGGTTTTAATTACAATTAAAATTTTACACCAATTTTCTCCATATTTCAACATTGCTATTATTTTTTTCTGTTTATGAACTCACGCAATTCCGCTAGTGCATCATTATACTTAATAGATTTTAACCTAGGGAAAGCTTTAATAATTCTTTTGTTTTGCATACTTAAAGCCTTTGTTAAAGCTTTATATATAGGTGTCTCCGGCACATAAGACTTAATTTTTTCAATTGCTTCTTCTTTATATGAACTTACAGTCTTAGCAACACTTTCTCTCTTCTCCTCCAAAACTTCTTTTAATTCTCTTAACTTATCATCAAGCTTAACAACAGCGCTAAATGTAATTATATTATCTATTGCATATCCAACTAGAAATAATATAACTGCAATATTTAATATAAGCTTTGGTATCGCGTTAATATACGCTGTAACAACAGGATTTATAACTTTTATAAGTAATACGCAAAATAAACCAAATACTATCGCACCAATTAAGCAAACTCTACCATTAATATTAAACTTTTTATCCGAATAATCCCACCATCTGGCATTAAACATCTTTTCCATAACAAAGGATGTCCAATATTCAAGTGTGCAATTTAATAATGCACCAAAAAGAAATATTGCGAGTGGATCTGAAAAACTGTTTAAACAAATTATATCTAAAAGTGCTCCGAATCCATAAATCGGGCAATATGGTCCGTTTAAAAATCCCCTGTTTATTAATCTTCTCTCAATAACAGAGCATAGTAAACTTTCATATGCCCAACCTATCACACTATAAATAATAAACCAACTGCAATACATTATAAGCAATTTTTATTCTCCCACCTTAAAATTAAATTTCTTTATATGAAAAGTCTCAAATATCGCATAAATTTTGTCTGATAAGCAAAGGATTATACTCTCCTTGTAACGTGGAGGAGTAATATTTAACGGAAACATATGCCTTAAAATCATATCCCTTTCTATCTTGTTAAGTTTAAAACTTTTTCTTGCATTTCGCAGAGCCGTTCTAGGATGAGTAAAGCCATGCCATTTATGACTATTATCTGTAACATGCCAATCATATAAAAAATAATCGTGGAGCAATGCACCTCTAACAAGATTTCGCTGATTAACTTTTATATGAAAACAAGTTGCAATAAGTACACAGAGACACGCCACATTAATACAATGCTCGTATACGCTAGTATCGCCGTGCTGTATATATTTTTTAGTAGACTGCATCCCATCAGATAAAATGATCTCTTTTCCGTACAACATAACAATATCTTCCGCTCTCAACCCTAACACCTCGACAAATTTTGTTGTCAATAAATTTTCCTTGAGTATTATACTACATCATTCTGCATATTTCAAATTCAGCATAAACACATAAATAAAAACATTGAATGTTGACCATTTGGGACAGGTCTAAAAAGGAAAAGACACGTAACTAGCTTTTTAGGCTAACTACACGTTTTAATTTTGTTGACCAAAAAGAACCGTCCCTAGTGGTCAATATTCAATATTTCTTCATTGCTTTTTCACACATTCTACATATTTATATCTTATAATTTATTATATGGAGTGGTCAACCCTGCCACGGAGGGCAGAAACTTAACCGGCTGGCCACTTTCATTTTTTTAATGACAAATCCTATAAAAAATGATAATATAACCTTAAAGGGAGGTTAATTATGGCAAAATTACTTATTGTTGATGATGAAGAAAAAATAAGGGAAATTATAAAAAAATATGCTGTATTTGAAGGGCATACTGTAATTGAAGCAAAAGACGGGATGGATGCCATTGAAAAATTCAAAAATCATTCATGTGATTTAATAATCTTAGATATAATGATGCCTGAATTGGATGGCTTTTCTACTGCAAGAGAAATAAGAAAAACTTCTTCTATACCTATTATAATGCTTTCTGCACGAAGCGAAGAATACGATAAAATTCATGGATTTGAATTAGGTATTGATGACTATGTAGTAAAGCCTTTTTCTCCAAAAGAATTATTTATGAGGGTCGAAGCTGTATTAAAACGTACATTAAGCTCAAGTGCATCTAGCTCAGATACCTTTTCTTACGAAACTTTGCTAGTAGATTTTACTGCGCATCTTATCTATATTGATAATGAGAAAATTACTCTTTCTCCAAAGGAGTACGATTTGCTTGTGTACCTAATAAAAAATAAAGGAATTGCTCTAACTCGCGAACGACTCATTTCTGATGTATGGGGATATGAATTTTTCGGGGATGATAGAACATTAGACACGCACATTAAACTACTTAGGAAAAGCTTAAAACAATACAGTAACTTAATTGTTACGCTAAGAGGAGTTGGATACAGATTTGAAAATGTTTAAAAATTCTGATAAAGAATTATCTGTAAAATGGAAGATATTCGTTTATTTCCTCGCATTTTCATTAATAATGCTTGTACTTCTTTGGTTGTTCCAAATAGTCTTATTAAATGACTTTTACAGAGCTATAAAAACCAAGGAATTATTTTCTACTGCCCAAACTATTGAAAAAAGCATAAATTCAGAATTACTTGATACTACTATCGAAAGCGTTTCAAGTAAACGTGACATTTGCATTATGCTATATAAGGAACCTGCTGAGCTTATATATTCTTCCGAGGTTCAGATGAATTGTATTATTCACAAAATTCCCTCTGGTATTTTATATGCGTTAAGCAAAGAAGCTTTAGAAGATAAAAATCAATATTTTGAGCAATTTACACCCGAAAATAATCAAAAAAGCTATTTTTCCTCTAGCAGGAAACGTGAAATTCCTAATAGTAGCCTACTCATAAAACGCTTTAATGACACAAACAATAATTCTTATATTCTTATACTGAATTCTGTTATAGAGCCTGTAGTTTCTACTACTTCAACCCTACGTTCTCAACTAAGTTGTATAACGATTATTATGCTTGTTTTGTCGTTTATACTTTCTCTTATAATTTCTAAAAAGATTTCTAAGCCAATAATAAATATTAATAATTCAGCAAAGAAATTATCTACTGAGTACAATATAGAATTCAACGACTCTGGCTACACAGAAATCTCGGAACTAGCGAATACATTAACTAAAGCTTCCTCTGAACTATCTAAAGTAGAAAATCTACGACGCGAGCTTATCGCAAATGTTTCACATGATCTGCGGACACCTCTTACCATGATAACCGGTTATGCAGAAGTTATGAAGGATATACCTGGCGAAAACACACCCGAGAATATCCAAATCATTATTGACGAAGCAAAGCGTCTTACAAGTCTAGTTAATGATGTCGTAGAAATGTCAAAGAACCAAAATACTGCTCAAGAACTACATTTAGAGGATTTTAATTTGACTGAATGCATAAGTAAAATACTTGAAAGATACACAAAATTAACTGAAAATGGCGGATACAAAATTATATTTGAAAAAAATCAAGATGTGTTTGTTAACGCGGACAATCTAAAAATTACTCAAGTCATTTACAATCTTATAAATAATGCTCTGACTTATACCGGAGATGACAAGATTGTAAAAATTGTTCAAACAGTAAATGATGGCAAAGTAAGGATAGAAATAAAGGATACAGGAGACGGAATTAATCCTGATGAAATCGAATATGTTTGGGATCGGTATTATAAAGCTAAGGGAAATCATAAACGTGCCCAAATCGGAACAGGTCTCGGACTAGCCATTGTAAAAGGTGTTTTAGAGCTCCATAAGGCGAATTTCGGAGTAAAAAACGATGAAAATGGAGGAGCTAATTTCTGGTTTGAACTAGAAATTCTTTAATGTTGTGATGTATTGACATTTAGCAAGTAATATGATATTATGTTTACCGGGGATGTTATTATATCAATTTCTTAAAAAATTTTAAGGAAGGTAAAAAAATGGAAGAACGTTACGTTTATTACGAAGGTTTGAAATTTAAGTTACGCCCTGCTTGTAAAAAGATTATAAGCTACCATAAGGTCGTAGCTGTGCCCTCTAGTCATGAGGGATTGCTGGAACTCATGAGAAACGGAAAAGTTAATACTGTTTCGATTGAAACATGCGACGAGCCAGAATTGACTCATTTTGAAGTCCGTGAATATCTCGAGAATGTTGATTCGACCGTTTGGGTATTTAAAAAGTATACCCTTACATCGAGTGAATTCCTAATTTTCTCTGATCTCCCTGAGGAGGAGATAAAGAGCGAATTGGGAAAAATGCTTAATTTGCTAACAAAGGAAGAAATCGAAAAGTTGATGTAAAAAGAGATACCGCCCGAGGAAAATTTCCTCGGGCGGCATCTCTTTTTAAGTATAAACTACTTTAATTCTACTGTAGCACCAGCTTCTGTAAGCTTAGCCTTAATAGATTCAGCATCTTCCTTAGAAGCGCCTTCCTTAACATTCTTAGGAGCTCCGTCAACCATTTCCTTAGCTTCCTTTAATCCTAATCCTGTGATTTCTCTAACAACCTTGATAACACCAATCTTGTTAGCACCAGCATCTTTTAATACTACTGTGAATTCTGTTTGTTCAGCTCCAGCTGCTGCACCAGCAACTGCTGCTCCGGCAGCTGCTACAGGAGCTGCTGCTGTTACTCCAAATTCTTCTTCTAAAGCTTTTACTAATTCGTTTAATTCTAATACTGTAAGAGCCTTTACTTCTTCCATAACTTTTTCAATCTTTTCACTCATTTTAAATACCTCCATAAAATAAATTTCATATTAATAATTTTTTGATTAATTTAACTCAAAAACAAACATTCTGATAATTCAGCATGACGTTTTTTAGCAAAATATCTACTAAGCGTTAGCTTCTTGTTTTTCAGCAATAGCCTTGATAACATAAGCAAGTGATGTAATAGGAGCATTGAATCCTCCAAGTACTTTTGCAATAAGAGTTTCTTTTGAAGGAATTTTAGAAATTTCTTCAACACCCTTTGCATCATATATGTTACCTTCTACCCAACCTGCCTTAAAGTTGAAAGCTTCGACCTTTTCAGCTGTACTAGCCATAATTCTAGCAGGAGCTGTGCAGTCATCGTGGCTAATAGCAATAGCTGTAGGGCCTTCTAAATATTCAGCTAATCCTTCATATTCAGTTCCCTTGATAGCTAATTTAATCAAAGTATTTTTTGCAACTTTGTATTCAACATTTTCTTTTCTTAGTTCGCTTCTAAGAGCTGTAATGTCTTCAACAGTAATACCTCTATAATCAACAACTACAATACCCTTTGCTCCATTGATTTTTTCAGCAAGTTCTTTAACTTCTCCACTTTTCTTTTCTAATGCAATTTTGCCTGGCATAAAATTTGCACCACCTTTCAATTAAAATGTATATCTTAATTTCACCTAAACATAAAAAAGACTTTCTAAGCTAAAAGGCAGAATAGAAAGTCTTAAAGAATCTATTTTATCGCCTCCGTAGGATTATTAAGCTAAAAGCCCCTACCTTCTTAGGTAAAATTTTCTAATTATTCAGCAACTTTAGAAGTGCTTACTCTAACACCCGGTCCCATTGTGGAAGAAACACTAACACTCTTTAAGTATTGACCTTTAGCTGAAGCTGGTTTTGCTTTAACAATAGCTCCCATAAGAGTCTTAAAGTTCTCAACAAGCTTTTCTTCACCAAAAGATGCTTTTCCGATTGGGCAGTGAATAATATTAGTTTTATCTAATCTGTATTCAATCTTACCGGCTTTAATATCAGCAATAGCCTTAGCTACATCCATAGAAACTGTTCCAGATTTAGGGTTAGGCATTAAACCTTTAGGTCCTAATACTTTACCTAATCTACCAACAACACCCATCATATCAGGAGTTGCAACGATTACGTCAAAATCAAACCAGTTTTCACCTTGAATTTTAGCAACTAGCTCTTCGCCACCTACATAATCTGCACCGGCAGCTTCTGCTTCTTTTACTTTATCTCCTTTTGCGAAAACAAGTACACGAACTTTTTTACCTGTTCCGTGAGGAAGAACTACAACACCTCTAACTTGTTGGTCAGCGTGTCTTGAGTCAACACCAAGTTTAATATGAGTTTCAATGCTTTCATCAAACTTAGCTTTAGCTGTTTTAACAACTAATGAAAATGCTTCTTCTGTATCGTATAACTTGTTAGAATCGATAAGCTTAGCACTTTCAACATACTTCTTACCATGTTTCATTTTTATTAACCTCCTTTGGTACAAACGGCATACTAACTAATGCTTTCAGCCTCCCGAATTTAATCTTTGTCACTGACAGAATAATCAAACTTACAGTTTTTCTTATTAGTCAGCAACAACAATACCCATACTTCTAGCTGTTCCACGAACCATGCTCATAGCTGATTCAATAGATGCTGCATTTAGATCTTGCATTTTTAATTCTGCAATCTTCCTTACAGTTTCGTTAGAAATTGTAGCAACCTTATCACGGTTTGGCTTTGCAGATGCAGTAGCAAGTCCTGCTTCTTTCTTTAATAAAACTGCTGTAGGTGGTGTCTTTGTAATAAATGTGAATGATTTATCAGCATAAATTGTAATAACTGCTGGAATAATCATACCTGGTTGACTTGCAGTTTTATCATTGAATTCTTTACAGAATTGCATAATGTTAATACCGTAAGGTCCTAATGCAGGTCCGATTGGTGGTGCCGGATTAGCTTTACCAGCTTCACATTGTACTTTAACACTACCGATTACTTTCTTAGGTGCTGCCATTATTAGTCACTCCCTTCTTAGATTTTTTGTATTTGTGTAAATTCAAGTTCAGCAGGAGTTTCCCTTCCAAACATTGACACTAATACTCTAACTTTGCGTTTTTCCATATTAATTTCTTCAATAACTCCTATAAAGTCTTTTAATGGTCCGGACATAACCTTTACGTTATCCCCAACTTCAAAGTCTACTACGATATCTAGTTCTTCAATTCCCATATTCATTATTTCTTCGTCAGTTAATGGTTCAGGCTTAGCTCCAGGACCAACAAATCCCGTAACACCTCTTACATTTCTAACAACATACCATGTATCATCATTCATATACATTTTTACTAAAACATAACCTGGGAAAACTTTCTTTAATGAGGTTTTCCTCTTACCATCTTTAATCTCAATTTGCTCTTCCATAGGAACTATAACCTCGACTATTTGGTCTTGAAGTCCTCTATTGTCAATTATCTTATCCAAGTTAGTTTTAACTTTATTTTCATATCCTGAATACGTATGAACAACATACCATCTTAAAGATTCGGAATATTCTTCGTGAGGCAATAATGCCACCTCCTCTTAAAATGTCAGACTTAGAATCTAGAAGTAATAAACTCAACTGCATATAGACTAGCTGTATCGGCTAAGAATATAAATGCCCCTAAAATAGCAGAAATAGCTACAACAGCAGCAGTACCAAAAGCTACATCTTTACGTGTCGGCCAAATTACCTTTTTTAACTCTGACTTTGTTTCTTTTAAAACTCCATTTTTCATACTTTCACATCCTTACTTAGTTTCTTTATGTTCTGTATGCTTTTTGCAGAATTTACAATACTTTTTCATCTCGACTCTGTCTGGGTCATTTTTCTTGTTTTTCATAGAATCGTAATTTCTTTGTTGGCATTCACTACAAGCTAGTGTTATCTTTTCTCTCATTTTTTACACCTCCACTTTACATTTCCACGCAAAAATATTTTTTGTTCACACAAAAAAAGCTTTCCATGTGGAACGCATATATAAATTTATCACATAATACGTTCACAGTCAAGCTTTTTTGCAAAAATTTCTCAATATCTTTAAGCATTTTCTTCTACTTTCATAACTTCTTTCCCGTTATAGTATCCACAGTTTCTGCAAACCTTGTGAGATTCAACAGCTTCGTGGCAATGAGGACATTCAGAAACGTTTTTAGCTTCTAATTTCCAAGTAGATCTTCTTAAATGAGTTCTTTCTTTTGACCATCTTCTTTTTGGTTGAGCCAATTTAAACACCTCCTAATATGCATTGCATCCATACTAATTTCGTAATGGATGTGGGAAAATTTCATTTCCCAGTATTACTAACACAACAATTTTCAGTTCATATTCTCTTCATTATGCACGTTCAACTTTGTTTGAGCGAAGACATTTTGTGCAAACATTAACTGTCTTTACAGTGCCATCCACATTTGCACGAACACTTTTTACGTTAGCTTTCCATGCTCTATTAGACTTTCTGTTTGAGTGGCTTACTTGAAGACCGAATTTAACTGCTTTATCACATATTTCGCATTTTGCCATTATCCCTGCACCCCCTTAAATATACTGATGTATATTTTTGAAACGTATTTTACTAGCTTGAGTTCTTTATATAGAACAACATAATTTCAAAACTCGTTTCTTGTAATGAAATTATGTTTGGCGCGCCCAAGAGGAGTTGAACCCCTAGCCTTTTGATCCGTAGTCAAACGCTCTATCCAATTGAGCTATGAGCGCATATGCTATATTATAGAGTAAAAAAGCAAAAAATGCAAGTACTTGTGGAAAAATATTTAAATATATCTTTCATTTTAATATAAATCAACATGCAAAAAACATATTCAAAAGGCACTTCTATACTGTTTGGGAACACATTTCAAATCTATAATTTTTCGTAATTGCTTTCCACCAAAAATTTTTCTATTTTTTTCTTCACTCTTTGCAAAGCATTATCAATGGATTTCACTTCTTTATTTAAAACAACTGCAATCTGCTGATACGACTTACCTTGCAAATAAAAATGCAATACTTCAAGCTCTAGTGGACTTAATATCTCATTAATCTTGCCTTCAATTCTATTTAATTCTTCTTTGCTGATAAAAAGCATCTCAGGATCAGAAATTGTATCATGGTTAATTGTTTCCATAAGAGTTCTCTCGCCATCGTCTTCGAATACCGGCTTGTTTAGTGAAACATATGAATTAAGAGGCATATGTTTTTGCCTAGTGGCTGTTTTTATTGCAGTTATTATTTGACGAGTTACACAAATTTCAGCAAACGATTTAAATGATACCAATTTATCATCTTTAAAATCTCTAATAGCCTTAAAAAGACCAATCATTCCTTCTTGGACTATATCTTCTTTATCGGCGCCGACCAAAAAATAAGTTTTTGCCTTGGCTCTAACAAAGTTCTTATATTTATTTATAAGCTGTTCCAAAGCAACTCCATCTCCACTCTTTATTTGAAGAAGTAATTGTTCATCCGCAATTTGGTTATTTTGCAAATTTTCAATATTAGACTGAGACATTTTTTGGCACCTCTCTTCGTTGTAAAATTTCTCAGCTTCATTTTAACAAGTCAAAAGGGCATTGTCAAGCGAAAAAATCTTCTTTTTTCCCCAACTTTGCCCTTTTAGATACTAATTCCAAAACATAGATGTTGTAAAACCGGCAATACCTACTCCGGTAGCGATAAATGCCAATATAATTATTAAGGCAATTATCCTAATCAATGTTTTCTTTTGATTTTCTTTCATAGCCTATCACCTTTTTTCTTTTGTTTATTTAGTTTATTGTATCATTTTTATTTTACTTGTCCAACATATGAACATTTACGTGGCTATATGACATTTCCACACCATGTTTATCAAAAGAATGTTTTACATTTTCAATTACAGCCCAGTTAACATCCCAGTATTCTGAATTTTTAACCCATATTGCCATCATATACTCAATAGAGCTATCTAGATATGCTGAAACATTAATGAATGGAGCCGGGTCACTCAATATTCTCTTATCTGCCTTTACAACTTCCATTAAAGCTTCTTTTACTGTCGCGATAGGTGCATCATATGAAGCTGTAAATTTAAGCACTAGTTTTCTATTTGGCTCGCTGCTGTAATTAATAATAGTGCTACTTGATATACTACCATTCGGTATAAATATATCCTTCTTATCAGAAGTACATAGCTTCGTATAAAATAAGCCTATATCAACAACAGTTCCGCTAACCCCACCTACTTCGACAAAATCATCAACCTTAAACGGCTTTGTAGCTAAGATTGTTATTCCACCAGCCAAATTTGATAATGAACCTTGAACTGCTAGAGAAAGTGCTAAACCTACAACACTCAACACTGCCACTAAAGATGTTATAGGAATACCTAAAATTCCAAGAACAATAATTAGCGTAATTGCATATAATAATATTTTGATTGCAGATGTTATAAAAGTATGTAAGGTTTTCTCGCCTTCTATTCTCTTAATTCCATTACTTACAATTCCCATAATAATCTTTATAGCTATTAATGCTATTAAAAAGAATATTATTGCTGGTACAACATTAGAAACGGCTGTAAGGCCTAACTGAGTTAAAATTGATGTTTTAACTTCTGAAAATGTTTCAATAACTTCTCCCATATATCTTCCTCCTTAAAATTATTCAAGACATATTATACTCAATATTGACATTTTTTTCAACATTTTAAGGAAAATTTATGTAATCAATATGATTAATTTTTGATAAAATCCTATATATTAATTTTTGAAAATGTCCCAAATA
>CAVHFU010000022.1:0-22815 GCA_963635575.1 bacterium
AGATAATTCCGAAAAAAATTAAAGCCTTAAACCTAGCACTATTACTAAGGTTAAGGCTTGTTTTTATCACTTTTTCCTACTAAAGTCAGGTTTTACTACATCCTATCAATTTTGTCAAATATAGCAGTTATTTTACACTCCACAAGTCACTTCTAATCTTATTACTTCCATACACTCCCATTAATGCTGTTCAATCTCCTCCTTATCCATACCTCTATATCTATTTCTTAATTCACTTAGCGATAATTCTCTCGTTAAAACTTGCTTTATAATTTCCATCGAAATACGAACATGAGCTAAGTCTTTTTTTGCTAAATTGACTAGCTCTAAAAAGTATTTCGGATTGCAATTATTCCAATATTCAAGCAAATCTTTACATTAAAGTAACAAAAACATTCCCCAAAAGAATTTACAATTTCATATCTTCTTCAGTTATAACATGGATTTTCATAAGGTCAGTAGTCGTATCACCAACAGCCGCGCTACAAGTTAATATAATTGTATCACCTAATCCGGCCATATTTTCTTTTATAGTTGTTTTTATTCCACTATTGAGTAATTCATCTGTCGAATATTTTTCTTCTGCTAATACTGGTTTTACGTTCCAAGCCAAGTTAAGTTGTCTACAAGCTTTTTCATTTAATAAAGCAGCTAGTATAGGACATTGCGGTCTGTAATTAGAAAGTAACTTTGGCGTTCTGCCATTTCTACTAAGAGATACTATAACCTTGGCTTTTAGACAATATGATGCGTCTGTTGCAGCTTTACAAATGGCATTTAATGGATCATTTCCCAAAAACAATTGGCTTTTTTCAAACCTTGATTCATACTTTATAACATCTTCTGTACTCTCTGCTATATTTTCCATTGTACTTACACTTTCAACAGGGTAATCTCCTGCAGCCGACTCACCGGATAACATTATTCCGGTAGTTCCATCATAAATTGCATTTGCTATGTCCGAAACTTCTGCTCTTGTTGGGCGTGGGCTTTTTGTCATAGATTCTAGCATTTGAGTGGCTGTTATTACATATTTTCCTGTTCTAAAACATTTTTTAATTATATCCTTTTGAATCTTTGGCAACATTGTGTATGGTAATTCAACGCCCATATCTCCTCTTGCAACCATTATCCCGTCACTTGCTGCTACTATATCATCTATATTTTCAACACCTTGCATATTTTCAATTTTAGATATTATTTTTATTTCTTCTCCACCATTTTCGTTTAACAACCTTCTAAGATCCCACACATCATCTTTCGTTCTTACAAATGATGCCGCAATAAAATCAACATCATTTTCGATCCCAAAAAGTATATCTGATTTGTCTCTCTCACTTATGTAAGGCATGTCTATTGAACAGCCCGGAATATTTATGCTTTTATTGTTACTAAGCTTTCCGCCATTATTAACCTTACATATAACGTCTGAACCGGAGAGTTCAACAATTTCAATTTCCACTTTCCCGTCATCTATTAAAATTTTTGTGCCTATTTTTAAAACACTCGCCAAATTAGGATATGTAATACTTATTCCATCTTTGTTTCCAAGTCTGTCGTCAGCATACAACGTAAATTTTTGTCCTTGTTCAACAATTATCGAATCATTTTCGAATTTTTTTAATCTGATTTCAGGTCCTTTCGTATCCAGCAAAATCGGAATATACATTCCAAGCTCTTTTCTAACACGCTTTACTCTTTCTATTCTTGTACGATGTTCTTCATGCGTACCGTGTGAAAAATTAAGTCTAGCACAATCCAATCCGTTTTTTATCATTTCCTTTAGCATTTCGTCACTATCTATTGCAGGCCCCAATGTGCAAATTATCTTAGTTTTTCTCATTATATTTTCCCTCTTTCTTTAAAAATGTCAACAAATTTCCCCATAATATTTTATCATACAAAAGGCACCCTGTCACTAAAAATTTACACTAAAAAAGCGAACCATTCGTGGTTCGCCTCTTTACTATTCTTCTATTTTGTACCCATAAAAATTATGCGGTGCAATATAGTCTATCTTTCTAAGTGCTCTTTCAAACCAGCCCTTACCATTTGCAGTTGGTGTACAGAAATACAATGCATCTTCGCCAATTAATCTTGCGCCATTTAATGCATCTTCAACTACTTGCTTTGCAGTGTCACTAACTTTAACGGTATAATATCTACCATCGCTTATAGGTGTGAATTGTCTGTTTGCAAAAACTACGTCAGTAACAGTATTAGGAAATCTTTCGCTCTTTACTCTGTTTAATACAACATTAGCCACAGCCAACATTCCGTCATATCCGCTACCACCGGCTTCAGCTTGAACAATTCTTTCTAAAATTTCAATTTCATCATCGGCTACATTTACGCCAACTTCTTCATAATAAACAGTAGGTACTTCCTCTCTGTTAACACGACTACCACCTCTTGAAGTTACTTGGTCTCTTGTAACTGCAACTTCAACTTGAGTATTTTCTTCCTCAACCTCTTTGACTGCTTTTTCCTCAGCTTCTTCTTTTTGCTTCATTGCTAACTCTTGCATTACTTGGACTTGCATTTCATCATTTTTCTTAATCATTGCACCTGCTAAAAAATTTGTTCCGACCCATGCTACGACTAAAACTACGGGAATTGCTATTTTTCGTATTAAAATAAAAATCACTCTCCTAATTCGTTAGTTTACCATATTATTTAATTATTGTCAAATTTTTATGAACTTATACATTATGTACTAAATTAAAATTCGCATTTTACCTTACATATGTCGAGTATTGTCGAATTCTTTTTGTTGTAAAATATAGCAATATATGGTAATATAGGACTGGTTGTAAAACCAAATCTTTTTAGAGGAGGTGACAACAAATGCAAAAACTATTTTTGCTAATAGCTTTATACATAATATATCGCATTCTATGTGTACTGCAAAATGTATAAAGCAAAATCCGAGATGTGCTAATCATCTCGGATTTTTTTGGTTGTAATGCAAAAACTATTTTTAGGCTCTCGCCTTATGTCTATATTATATTTATAATTACAATATTTGTCAATAGAACACCCTAAAAAATTATTGTCAAATTTTTATGAACTTATACATTATGTACTAAATTAAAATTCGCATTTTACCTTACATATGTCGAGTATTGTCGAATTCTTTTTGTTGTAAAATATAGCAATATATGGTAATATGAACTTGGTTGTAAAACCAAATCTTTTTAGAGGAGGTGACAACAAATGCAAAAAATCTTTTTGCTGATAACTTTATACATAATATATCGCATTCTATGTGTACTACAAAATGTATAAAGCAAAATCCGAGATGTGCTGATACATCTCGGATTTTTTTGGTTGTAATGCAAAAAATCTTTTTAGGCTCTCGCCTTATATTTATATTATATTTATAATTACAATATTTGTCAATAGAACTTTCCAAAAAATATTGAACAAATGTTTGCAATTTAATTTTCAATGTGATAAAATACTTACAAAAGATTATGAAAGGACTGAGAACGAATGAGTAAAAAAGGTGAAGATAAACAAAGAAAAATCTTAGAATTCGTTACTGAATATATGAATGAAAATGGCTATCCCCCTTCCATACGTGAGATATGCCAAGGAGTTGGGCTAAGTTCTACTTCTACCGTACATGCACACTTAGAAACATTAAAGAAAAACGGCTTGCTTGAAAAAGCCGATGCAAAATCTCGTGGAATTCGTGTTAAAAATTCAAATATTTCTGAAGTTGTTGGAGAAAACGACGTTATAAATGTTCCTGTAATCGGTAAAGTTGCAGCAGGCACTCCTATATTAGCTACTGAAAATTTAGAAAGAACTTTTCCTATTCCTGCTGATTTTATCGGAAGTTCCGGTAATTCATTTATGCTAAAAGTAAAAGGTGAAAGTATGATAGAAGCCGGAATTTTTGACGGAGACTATATAATCGTAAAACAGCAATCTGTCGCAAATAACGGTGAAATAGTAGTTGCACTCATAAATGATGAGGCTACTGTTAAAACATTTTATAAAGAAAAAGACCACATTAGACTTCAACCTGAAAACTCTACTATGGAACCTATTATAGTAAAAGAGGCTATAATCTTAGGAAAAGTAGCTGGACTAATTCGAAAAATGTAATGAGATTTTTAAAAATATAAAAGGCATAGTATATATAAATTAAGCGATTTAACGTAGTTCTTGGAGTGCTATTTATATATACTGTGCCTTTTATATACATTCATTAAAATATAGTATTTCTAGTATAGTAAACATTATTTAAGCTATACCCTGACTTACTGTCAATTTCTCCTCTAATATCTATTTTTATACCGTTATTTACTCCACTTGAATTTATTTCTTTTTCCAGTATAAATGTTTTTATAAAATCAAACTCATTATAAGTAGCATTGCTATCATCAATTCCATACTCTGCCTCTCCGATTTCAGGGGAATTTAACTTTATGCCATTTACTATAGTTACTTTTCTATTTTCTTCATCAAACTTATATATCACACTTTGGTATATAATATTGCCTTCTTCATCATACGCATTAGGCTTACAGATTAAAAAACCATCTGTTTTTACATCAGCATAATCCTCCGAATTAGGATTAATAGGACATCTTGCCTCTTGTACATCCTTTTGCAATTGATTCATCAAAGAGTTCACAGATGACTGAACGGCAACCTTATTATTAATCACCGCATTATCTTGTATGCTTGAATTAATATAATTCCAAGCGAAAGGTAATACAATAAAAATAAGCGCCATAGCAATAATTAATTCTACCAAAGTAACACCCTTATTGCTTTTCATATACCTACAACCTTCCATAATCAGATTTTTTCCAATTTGTAATTCCAATTAAATCATTAATGTTAATAAGTTCATCTCCGATTTCTGTAACTATATAAGTAGAACCAGAACCATCATAAGCAAACTTTTCAAATACTTTTCCTTGTTCGCCTGTAATTCCTGTATCACCTGTGTTTGTACCTAAATAATTAGCTATAACCGTATTTATTACTTCGTCTTTTGCATCTTCTAGAGATAACGTTCCACCTTTTATAATTAAATTTCCTCCAACAATTAAAACTCCGTTAAACTTAGTTGTACCGGAAACATTAAGCGTCAAATCGCCCTTGCAAACGATAATACCTTTATTTATGCTTCCACTAAGTGTTTTTTCGACATTTCCGTTATTAAAAATCAAGTAATACTTTCCACCCTCAATATCAGAAATTTTTTCTGAATTAGTAAATGATTTTATCCAACCATTATCCCCAAAAATATTCGTTCTTGCCTTAGTCATATCTACAGTACCTGTTTCATCAATAGGTCTGTATCCGAAATATTTAGTATACTTTTCGTATTCAGTAGATAAATTGTTCCTAAAGCTTGTATCACTTGCACTAACGTTACTTGAATCTATTACTTTTCCTTCATTATCAAAGGCAGTTCCTTCTATGTATCTTACGTTACTTGTAACTGAAATGCTCTTTACCAAAGAACTGCAAAGTCTTGCATACTCAGAGAAATATCTCCATTTTCTGTTAACATCAAAACTTTCTCCGTCCTTCCAATCATCAGGCTTAACTGAAAAACCGTCCGCTAAATTAATCGGCGTATTTTGTCTTTCGGAATTATTAGCCTTTCTGCTCATGAAGTACGTAGAGAAAACTATTTTATCCGGAGAAAACATATAATTGCTATTTGATGTATCAAACAACGGCGTCTGATATGCTAAATAATTTCCCTTAATAGCAATACTTTCGCCCGTTTTATATGTGGTATCTGCATATCCCGTAACAATCCCACTTTCATTATAAATCGGTATGTTAGAAGTACCTCTTACATCTTCAATAAACGCACGTCCCGCTAAATATAAATTTCCAAGTGTTAACGACTTATTACTTAGTTCATTAGAATTTAACACTATGCTACTACTAGAGTCCGGCCCTTTATTATTCGTATCATTAAAACCATAATAATTCGCATTCTCATTCTGACTTATACTTACAGTTCCTTCACTGTTTATTTCCAAATCATCCTCAGCAACTACATCACCATTAAACGTAATAACTATGGGTGACGTTGTGTCTGAATTTCCTACATATAAATTTCTATAATAAATAGGGCTCGTTCCCGTACTAAATACTGTATTACCATTTAAAACAATATCTTTTGACGTAGAAATTCTTGAGGCGGACACTAAACCGTCAGCAGTCTCAGCAATTAACTTTGATCCGCTTTTAACTTCTATTGCCGTATCATTAGTATTCTCTCCACCTAGCACAGTAATATTATTTTCATATTTTACAGTAGTATTTTCAGCTACATTAATTTCTCCACCAACTATTACTCCACCTTGATTTAATAGTGCATTGCTTAAAGTTATGGATTCCTGAGTAACAGACGAAACGCTATCGAACTCAGGAGTTCCAATAACAAACGTCGCCGCCAAGGTTGTAGGCGGAGTTACATCATTTTTCTTAAATCTAGTTTCCGCATCCACTTCTATTTGGGCATTTTGTCTTACCTTTGGCATACTTATCTTTAAATAATTCTCACTTTGCGGTATATCCTCACTTCCTGTAACATCAACTATTCCGCCATCATTTACTATTCCATCATATCTATCTTGGGTTAAAATGTTATTAATAATGTAATTACTTGAAAGTTCAGAAACAATTGAGCTTTGATACCTACCTTTAAAAACAGTGTTATATGCCGCATTTAATAGTTCTTCATCTATCACACCGTTTTCGTCTAACATATTACCAAGTGAAGCATTTTCTTCATTACTAAGTTCATTACTTCCCACTTTCTCCAACTCTTCATTTACTTTTAACGAGACATAATCTCCCTTTGCACTATTCTTTATCTCTTCCTTTGTGCCGGATGTTTGCTTATTCCACCAAGTTCTATCATCTTCACTACCGGAACGGCTTGAAACCAAGGTCAAAAATTCACCCAATATTTCCTCATTTGGCGAGACCTTGCTTTCCCATAAATTATACTCATTTATCCATTCAGAGGTATATTTTCCATATAAAGAAGAATAATTACTTCTTTGCAATTCAACAATTTCGTTAACTCCAGTAGTCGCTGCATCTTTCGCATCAGAAATAGCTTGTATCACTGTTTCTCTTACAATAACAGCAATAACATCCATAGCCATTTCATTTTCATATTCGGCACGCTTTATACTATTACTAAGTTCCCTTAATCGGTAATTATAAACGACCATACCAAGCAAAGGCACTCCAATTAGTGTCATAACTAAAACCATCAATATAACTCCTGTTAAAACTGCACCTTTGTTCTTCTTCATATTAGCACCTTTCTTAATACATTTATATTTCTTCAGTCTCCCCTATTATAACGTTAAAAGTAACATTCATAGAAGCTGCAATCGTATTATCCTCCGAATTTGTAGCAGTCACTTTAGCCGTATAAAAATATTCCTTCTCATCAGTGATGTTATCTTTATCTCCCAAGTTAAATTTCCTAAAGATTTTTTGCTCTTTGGTTAAATCTGGATCCGGATAAGTTCTTAATTTAATGGATTCTCCCGTCATATAGATAGTAACTTCTTCTTCAATCATCTTTCTTACTTCAATAGTAATCGGGCTTCCACTAACATTTTTCATAAGGATTGCATATCCACCATCATTTACAGGAGCCAAATTACTGTTACTTATAGTAAGTACATTGTTATCATATGTAACATCTAAAAAGTCTCCATTTCCGGAAAAATTAGCTCCTCCATCAATTATTTCCATTTCTAACTCATAAACAAGCGGCGTACCAATTCCACCTTTTTGAACCTCAGATGCCTCGCCTATTTGCTCAAGCTTAATAGAATATTCGGAAGTAAGCTTTCCATATTCATCAGGCACTTTATTAACATCAAATGTAATGTTGTTATCAACAGTTTTTACCCATTCATTTATTTCAGCCTTTAAATTAGGCTTCAATTCTTCATAGCTTCCATTTTTAAGTTGCTCTGTAACATACTCTATGACCTTGTTAGCTTCAGTTTTAACCTGGCTTCTGGCTTGATATTTAAAACTATCCATAAAAGTTTTAGCCAGTGGCACAGCAACAATAGCCAAAATAACCATTGCCGCAATAATCTCTATTAATGTAAAACCTTTATTACTGTGCTTTTCCATATACGCTCACCACACTATTTATTTACAAGCTCAACATTGCCAGAAGAACTTACAAGATTTACTCTAGCATCGGAATCATTATAAACTATAATGCTAACCTTCTTCCCCGACTTATTATCTACCGTTAAATCAACAGAAATATCATCTTCGTCCAGTACCTTTTTACAACTTAGTATGTCAAATTTAATATCTCCGTTGGAACTAAATTCTTCCATCCTACCGTGCCCATCATTTATGCTATACTCTGCATAAAACTTACCATTCTGCTTTGTAAATTCAACCTTTATATTATGCTTTAAATTTTCATCGCTGTATAAACAGTTCTTGCTGTTTCTTACTCCAATCATAACCGCCGAAGAGTCAGAATTACTCGGCCTTAACGTTAAATTTACATCAAAATCTCTAAGCTTAATTTGGTCTTCCTCATTTACATCAACATTATTTTTCTTAAGGTTTACAGAACTATTGGTTGAAACACTAGTTGATTCAATATCTCCTAAAAAATTAACCTTTGCGGTAACGGAGAATTTATCATTTTTAGTCGATATATCAAAACTGCTTACACTAATTTTGTAAGGAATATTTCCCAATTCATGTGCAAGTTCCTTTATTTCTTGCTCAGTGCCTTCAAAAGATAAATCCACCGGGAATTTATAGCAGAATACTCTATTTCCCTCAGAATTAGTGCCAATTCCTTGACTTTCCACACCGTAATTTGCGTAAAGTCCTTTTAGATACTCATTTTGCATAAGCTTATCTATGGCATCTACCACAACTTCACTACTCATATTGGTTATCAAAGGTTTATTTGACACATTTTCCATATTTAGAACCTGTGCAATTTCATCCTTAAATAATTTTTCCGGATTAACTTTTTCTTCTGAAGCATTATTGCATCCAACTAGCACTAAAGCCACTATGGCCGGTAATACAAATTTCTTCATCTTATTCTCCTCCTATGTGGCTTCACTATCAGCTTGCATATAAAAAGTTATTGTCATATTGCCGTCTTTTACTTTGCCCGTCGTTCTGTCCTTTGAAAAACTTAGTGTATCTATTGTAACTAGTCTTTCAAAATTATCAATATAATCCAAAAAATTCTTTAACTGATCATATGTACAAGTAACACCAGAAATACTAACTGAAGTCGACCTTAATCCTTCTGCATCCTTTACAGTTTTACTTGCCGCAATTGTTTTCCCACTCCATGTAAGCCCGGTATCTTTTTCCATCTTTAAAAGAATCTCAGCAATTTCTCTCTGGTTCATTTCAGAAATCTGTGCTTCTACTTCTTTATTTTCTTCTTCCGCATTTTCGATTTTTTTATTTAAGCTTTCCACAGATGTATCCGAATTAATAATTGCTTCATATTTTCTTTTCATGCTATCCCTTTTTTCGGTAGCAACTACATAATCGCTAATAAGAGAATTGCCAACGAGAATTATTCCCAAAACAAACGCGATAATAAGTATGGTAATTATAGTTTCTTTTCTTCTGAAAAATGATTTTATTTTGTTAAAGTCAATATTTTTAAGTTCTATTTTTGCATTCAAATTCACGTTGCTCCCCCTCCTATTCTGATTATTTTTCGATAAGTTGTAATGTAAAACTGTTTTGCTTAGAGAACGGTAAGTTCTCAGGCGTCTCAAAATACTGTTGCAATGCCCCCTCAAAATCATAAGATGTAAATTCATCCGGAGATGTGCAAACTATAGTAACCTTATTCGGCAGATTAATCGTATACTTACTTATAAAGACATTTGACGTTACCGCATTAGCTTCCTCTAATCCCTCTAGGACCTCTCTTTTCTTCTCTATACCACCACTTACTTTATCAATCATTTTCTTATTAGTCTGTAGCTCTTTGCTAACAGTTTGATATTTTTCTTGGAGCCGTGAAACTTCACTCATTCCAGCAATTTCGACATTATACTCAAGTGCTTTTGTTTCAACAGTAAATGTTAAATAATAAATAATTGCTAAAACCAAAACCATACAACAAGCTATCGCTATACCAATTTTATATACCATTGGATCTATATTTTGATAAATATTTGCGAGTTGTAACTTTCCTTTAATTAAATTAACCTTTTTTTCATCAATCGCAACCGCACCTAAACAGTTCTCTAAAGTTACTTGTCTTCTCTTTACCTGTTTAGCCTTTTCATCAAAAATTACCCTTTCAAATTCTTTAATTTTTTCTGTTGGCATACCAAGTGTTTCTTCTGCGAATTCACTAATTCCCGAAATTTTAGTGGCTAGTCCTATTATGTAGGCCTTAGAAACCATGGCCTTAATATGATTCGTATTATAAAATTCTATTAAATTAGCAATATCTCCTAGCATTCCGCCTAAAACCTCTTTAAATATATTCGCAACAACATAAACATCATCATTAGGTTTTAAACTTCCCTCTGTAATAACGCTATTATAATCTCTTTTTATTTTCTCAGCTTTCGTTAATGTACATTTAAACTTCTCAGCAATGGCTTTAGTTACATCATCAGAACCAACTTTTATAACCCTGTTATACATTAAGCTTCCACGTGAAACTATAATAAAATTCGTATTTTTAGAACCAAGGTCAATAACTGCATACGTTCCTGCTTCTTTCCCAAGTTCAAAGTCTATTAAATTATATAATTCAAATCCGGAGAAATTTATTGACTTTAAAACTAAGCCGAGTTTTTGGGTTATATCAACATAAGGAATAATAATGTCATTAGGAATTGCAATAATTAGCAATTTACTTTTTTCCTCTCTACTCATAGAAACATATCCTAATGTATAATCTTCTAAGTTAACAGGAAATAAATCTTTAGAATTAACTTTTATAAAACTTATCATATCTCTAGAACTCATTTTAGGAACAGCAAGCTCCCTAGTAATAATATCTTTCGAGGAAAGAGATATTGTAACCTGTCTACTTGTAATTTTTTCTTCCTGTATCTTTTCCTTTAATATCTCAATTAGTTCTTTCGAATTAACCACAACATCATCATCTATTGTTCCTTCCGGTGTAGCTACAATAAATCCCTTATTTACAGCTATTTTACTAGCTAAAGGTTCAACCTCTATCATCTTTGTATTATAATTTCCTATTTCAAGAATTAAATATTTTTCTTTACCCTTAATAGCATCTTCAAACTTCTTAGAAGATTTCATTGTATCTCACCGCCCTTTTTCTTTAGTAAAATTCGGTAATAAGCAAGTCTTAAGAGGTTGCTTAAAATGCAGCCTCCTAACATTCACTTATTAATTTTTTATTTAAAAATATCATCACTACAACCAGCAATGCTGAAAAAGCTATACATGAAATAGTAAACAGCACTCCAAAGCTTAGCAAGTAATATAACCCAAAATAAGCTAGTCCATTTGTAAGTTCGATAAGCGGGTATTGTAAGGAGATCTTCTCCTTACAAACTCTACACTTTCCCCTTAAAATTAAATAGCTTATTACCGGTATTAAATCATACCACTTTATTCTATTTCCGCACTTGGTGCAATGCGATGCACCAAATGCGATAGATTCTTTTCTCGGAATTCTGTAAATACAAACATTAAGGAAACTTCCTATAACTATTCCAAAGATAAGTACAATAATTCCCATTTTGTATTCTACCTTTCCATTTAGCTTTCTATATAAATAATCCCACTGGAATTACCGTCATAATTAGCTATTGAACTATCATTAACTTCTACTCCTTCTACTCCGATAGTAATAACCACTTTAGCTTCAGTTCCCGAACCAATAAGACTCACAAAAAACTTTTGTTCGGTAACAGTAACCTTAGCTTCATTCTGCAAGGAGCAAGGCTTAGTATTAACATCTACATAATTTTCCAATCCACTTAAATCTGACAAAGGAACGCTTTTTCTCCCTTCTTCAGTAAGGCTTCTAATATTCTTCAAAAAAGTTTCTTGTCTTTTTAACACAGGATCTGTATTATAGTCTGAATACCAAACTTTAACCGCATTTGCAATATTACCCGCCGAACTTTTATCAACATTAATTTTCATTCTATGTGATAAAGTAGGATATGCTGGAATAATTATCGCAAAAACTACCGCAAGTATGCAAAGTACAAAGATAAGTTCAACAATTGTAAAACCCTTTGCTAAACCCTCTCGCATTTATATGCTCCTTAGATAAAAATATTATGGTTCTACGTATGCAACTCCTGCTGCTGTACCATTATAACTAGCTGTAACGCCATCGTTAATATTAGTTATAGTTGTATAGCCTGCGTCTTCTTCTGTTGCTGATGAATAAATAGCTACCGCAATTTTAGAGGCAGTACTTTCAGCACTAGCAGTTAAAAATACTCCATACGCTTGGTCTACAACAGTTTGGTTATTTTTTCTTAATGAAGATGGTAACTGATTTAAACTTATATATCCTTCAATTCCTTTTAAACTCTCATATCTTGTTGGTTTTAATCCAGCTTTATTACTTTCTTTATATGTTTCTACGTCACTAGGGTAATAAGTTCCGCTAGCTGTATATGCTCCAGCTTCACCTGTAGCAACAGCAAGTGTATGAACAGAAGGTCTTGCCATTGTTTTGTCTGTTGTATAGTCAGTAAACCAAACTCTTACTGCCTTACCGATTTGTGCCGCTGTTGCTTTATCAGCTCTTACCTGCATTCTTTGTTGAATTCCTGAGAAATTAGGAATTGCGATCAACATAATTATTGCTAAAATTGCTATTACAATAATTAGTTCTACTAATGTAAATCCTTTGTTGCTTTGTAATTTTTTCATATTACTTCCTCCTTTAAATTTTTAATACAATATATACACATTCTTTGTAGCCAAAGAATTAGTGCCAAATTAAGCTAAGTTATTGTACATACTGAACATCGGTTCAATTATGCTCATAACTATACCTCCAACTACCAGTGCTAAAATTATAATTATTGCAGGTTCTAGCAAGGTAGTAAGTCTTTCTGACAAGTTTGCAACTTCTTCATCATAGAAATCAGCACATTTATCCATCATTTCATCTAACGAACCTGTTTCTTCACCGGTCTTTATTAGTGATACAACCATTTTCGGAAATAGTTTCATATTTTGGATAGGTACCGATAATGACTTACCTGCGGATATTTCGTCAGCAACCACCATAAGTCCTTTTTCTACGACCTTATTATTTACAACTCTTGATGAAAGTTCTATTGCCTTTAACATTGGAACACCAGTTTTTACCATGATGCTCAATGTTCTTGTAAATCTAGCAACAACCGACTTTAACACAACACTTCTTAAAATAGGTGTAGCCATTAAAATCATATCTTTTCGCATCTTTCCCTGTGGTGTACTTAAATATCTTCCTAACACAATTATTAGTACTCCTAACAAAGTAAAAATAACCATCCACCACTTATTAACAAAATCACTTATCGCAATTAACGTTCTAGTGGACCAAGGTAATTCAACTTGCATACTTTCAAACATACTTACAAACTGAGGAACAACCTGAGTCACAAGTATATACACAACAACTATCGTAACTAAAATTACAACAGCCGGATAAATAAGTGCATTTCTCACTTTTTCTACCAATTTGTTGTCTTTCTCGTAGAAAGTCGCCATTCGCTCCATTACTTCGTCCAAGAAGCCTCCGCTCTCTCCTGCCTCAACCATATTTACAAACAAATCAGGCAATCGTTTTGTACTACGCATAGCACCAGATAATGACGCACCTTTTAACACTTCCTGGTATGTATCATCTACTACTTTCCTAGTCTGTTTTACATCCATCTGATCTCGTAAAATATCTAGTGCACCGGATACTGAAACACCAGCTTTAATTAGCATAGAAAACTGTCTTGCAAATAACGCAACTTGCTTTGAAGGCAACATCCCGGAACCGCCAATATTTATTTCTTTATCAAATAGTCCTTCTTCTTTTATAGATACAAGATAAATATTTCTGGCTTTAAATGTAGCTGCTACAGTTTCAGGCGTAGCTGCCTCAACTCTTTGCTTACTGCGACGCCCGTCTTTATCTATAACGACGCATACATATTTTGGCAATGTTTTCACCCCTTCATCTAAAGGGTATATCGACAATTTCACGCCAAACTTTAGTATTTTTAGCACATTTTATTTCCAAATTCAACTAATTATATAAACATAGAATAATTGACACATTTACGCTAAAAGTGGTAAAATATAAATGGTAACAAAATCACACTACTTGGAGGTACACTTATGAACAAAGAACTCTTTGATTTATTAATAGATACCTACGGTGCCACGATAGATGACATCATAAACTCTGAAAATACCTTGAAAATAGATACCTTTACTCATTCTATAAAGTTAGCTAGTTGCATGGTTGAGTTTGTCGACTACTTACGAAAAACACCGATAGATATACTTGAAAAAAAGATAAATCATAAAGACAAAGAACTATTTATAAATTATATAAAAAATTTAACATTCGCACAGTACGATAAACTAATAGTAATGTGTTGGTGGCATGATATAGGGAAAATAAAAATCAAGAGAGAAATTCTTGCTAAACCGGGTAAATTAACTGATGAAGAGTACAAGGAAATGTCTAAACACGCAATTCATAGTGCAAACCTACTTAGGGAACTCGGCTTTTCAGACGATATAATTGCTACTGCATTTTTCCATCATCCTAAAAACTTTTCAGAGAAGAAAATATATGCTTTTTTACCTGCAATCTCGTTATTAGAAATTACTGATATATATACTGCATTAAGAGAACCACGAATATATCGTGACAGAGAATTAACATTAGAAGAATCAATAGAACTTCTAAAATCCGAATTGGAAAAAGGATTAGGTAATCCTTTCTTTACTATATTTTTAGAGTTCATAGAAGAAATGGATAAGAAGGGATATAATATTTTTAGTAGATATGAGAATTTAACCTTAGAAGAAATTGCTGAAAAAAGTATGCACTATATAAATAAGAATAAGCAAGTTTCGGCGGCACCAATAGTAAAATCAGATTAAAAAAAACGGCAAAAGCCGTTTTTTTAATCTCTGCAGAAATCTCTGCAGAAAAATACGTTTCACTTGACATTCCATATAGGTTTTGTATCAGTTCCGGTGTTTTCTATCAAATCCTTTTTTCTTAAATATGTTAGAGCGCTCCTAACTTTATTATTTTTCATTTCCAAGGTCTCATCCAACATAGGATATATATAATCATTTATCTCTTTCCTGCTTTTACCGCTTCCATCTTTTATAAAATCTAATAGCACTTCTTTTAATTTACTTCCGTCTATTCTCTCATTTTTTGTGACATTCGTTAAAGGAATTTGTACTTTAAATATCTCATCGTCTTTAAAATTAGGTATGCTTCCACTATATATTTTAGTATACTTAGCTATCTTTTTTATCCCAGAACCTAATTCATCTGCTAATCCAATTTCTTTGAACATATTCGCAATTTTAGGATTTTTGGGATAAGGAGAATAATTGTCCAAATCTATATATCCTATTATTCGAGGCTTATTAGCATTTTCGGTAAGGATATCATTACTTGTAATAACCAGTTTAGCTGGATAAGGATTTGAATACTCTCTATGTATCAAAAGATTAGCACACAATTCTCTAGCTATTACGTCTCTAACATTTATTCTTTGGTCGTTTTCTATATAAAACTTATCATTCAAATGCTTTTTTATAAAATTAGTTAATCTTTCATAACTTTCAATTAAATTTGTCCTTATATCGTCCCTATCATCATATCTCTCTAGATCTCTAACTTTTAAAATTGCATCTGTCCTATAGTATGATAAAGCTGAAGCGGATATATTTTATTTTCAATGTATGTACTACTTTTTCTGATATATAAATTAGATATTAGCGTAGTATTGCTTGTAATATCAAAATCACCATCTTCATTTCTATCAAAAACTTTATTCGCTGTTTTATGGACGTCGGAACTTTCATATACATAAATATACAAAATATGCTTATCGTTATAAATATATTCCTTTATATCTAAGTGGACTGTCGGAAATAATTTTTCTGGATTGTTACACAATGCCACGAAATCTTTTTTTATACTTTTTACATAATCTTTGTACACACCCACTACCTCGCCAGTGTCTTTTACTCCTAAAAATATGTGTCCACCATTCCTATTAAGCATAGAACATACACTTTCAAACAAACTTGTCGGCAACTTATTTCTAGCTTCTTTGAACTCTACAGTTGTTCCCTCGCCATTTCTAATCATTTTTAATAAATTTTGTGGTAATAATTCCTCCATCTTCCACCTCCACTTTTCATGTATTACACAAAAATGTAATATTAATACCATAAGCCTTTACTCATTATGACTTTATGTAGTCTAGTAAAGGCTTATATACCTGCTAATTTATTTTACCCTACTATAACCTTATCATCTTTAATCGATAACTTTACCGGTTTCCCACTTTTAATGTCACCGTTTAAAAATGCCTCGGCAACAGTATCCTCTATTTGATTTTGAATTGCACGTCTTAGAGGTCGCGCTCCATAAGTTAAGTCAAAGCCTTTTTTAGCTATAAACTCTTTTACGTCATCTCCGACATTTAGTACAATGTCTTTAGTTTTTAATCTTTCTACTAATTTATTAATCATAATTTCTACTATTGCTTTTATATTTTCTTCATTTAATTGGTGGAAAACAATTATATCATCAATTCTATTTAAGAATTCAGGCCTAAAAGTTCTTTTTAATTCATCCATTACATTCTTTTTGATATCCTTATAGCCGTTAATTTTTTCGTCGCCCTTGTCAAACCCAAGTTTCTTACCGTCTGAAATAGTTCTCGCACCGACATTAGATGTCATAATTATTATTGTATTGTTGAAATTAGTTGTTCTGCCTTGTGAGTCAGTAAGTCTCCCGTCTTCTAAGATTTGTAATAATATATTAAATACATCTTCATGTGCCTTTTCTATTTCATCAAAAAGTACAACTGCATATGGCCTACGTCTTACCTTATCTGTTAATTGACCACCTTCATCATATCCAACATATCCCGGAGGCGAACCAACTAATTTAGAAACAGAGTGCTTTTCCATATACTCCGACATATCTATTCTTAGAATTGCGTTTTCATCGCCAAATAGTACTTGGGCTAATGCCTTGCATAATTCTGTTTTCCCCACACCGGTAGGACCTAAAAACAAGAACGAACCAATCGGACGTTTTGGGTCTTGAATTCCAACCCTACTTCTTTTTATTGCTTTAGATACAGCACTTATAGCCTCATCTTGGCCGATAACTCTCTTTTTTAACTGTGCTTCCATATTTTTTAATCGTTCGGTTTCTTCTTCCGCAAGTTTAGTCACAGGTATTCCTGTCCATTTAGAAACAATTTCAGCAATTTGTTCTTCATCAACCACATTCTCAGTAAGTTCACTCTTTTTTTGCCATTCAAGTTTTGCTTTTTCGAGTTTTGCTCTTTGTTTTAGTTCTTTATCTCTTATTTTTGCTGCTCCTTCAAAGTCCTGATTAATAATCGCAGAGTTTTTCTCTTCATAAAGTTTCTTAACTTTTTCTTCTATTGCTTTTATGTTTTCAGGCTCTGTAAAGCTAAGTAAACGTAGCTTTGATGCTGCTTCATCCATTAAATCTATCGCCTTATCCGGTAATGACCTATCGTTTATATATCTTTTAGATAGTTTAACAGCCGCTCTTACTGCGTTATCTGTGATTTTAACTCCGTGATGCGCTTCATACATATCTTTTAACCCAAACAATATGCTTATTGCATCATCCTCGCTCGGTTCTTCAACAATAATTGGTTGGAATCTTCTCTCTAATGCAGAATCCTTTTCTATATGCTTTTTGTATTCATCTAATGTTGTTGCTCCAATTAACTGAATTTCACCTCTTGCAAGTAATGGCTTTAGGATATTTGCAGCATCTATCGCCCCTTCTGCAGCTCCCGCTCCAACTATGGTATGCAATTCATCTATGAATAAAATTACATTCCCCGCCTTGGTGACTTCTCCAAGTGCTTTTTTTATTCTTTCCTCAAATTCTCCTCTATATTTTGCACCTGCAACAACAGAAGATAAATCGAGTGTAACAACTCTCTTGTCTCTTAAAATCTCAGGAATGTCTCCTGCAACAATTTTATGTGCAAGTCCTTCGGCAATAGCAGTCTTTCCGACTCCCGGCTCTCCAATTAAACAAGGATTATTTTTTGTGCGTCTGCTTAAAATCTGAATTACTCTGTCTATCTCCTCTACCCTTCCAATTACCGGATCAACCTTTCCCTGTTCAGCAAGTTCGGTTAAATCCCTTCCAAATTGATTTAAGGTAGGCGTTAAATTGCTCCTTGTGTTTCGTTTAGTTACTTCAAACCCTTCTTTATCATCATCGTTAACTCTTTTTACAATTTCGTTATATAGACGTTGCATATCTACTCCCATTTCGACTAATAACCTAACAGCAATACAATCAGGTTCTCGCATTATTGCAAGTAAAATATGTTCTGTGCCTATATATTCTTGCTTATGTCCCTTTGCCTCATGGAAAGCAACCTCTAAAATTCGCTTTGCGCGTGGCGTAAAGCCAATCATCTTTACTTCATTTTCTACTCCGACACCAAACATCTCCTCAATTTTATCGGAAATCATTTGTTCTGTAATTCCATAAATCATGAGAACTGTATATGCTACCCCTGTATCTTCTTTCATAAGCCCTAGTAAAATATGTTCTGTGCCTATATAATTATGTTTAAAATCTTTTGCAATTTCTTTAGCTAGCTTAATAGCTTTTTCCGCCTTTTCTGTAAATTTGTACATTGCCACACCTCCTTATGCTATTATTAACAAATTTCCAAAAGTTTATAATTTACTTAACTAATTCTTTTAGTTTTAATATTGCTTTTTCTCTGTCTTTAGCACCAAAGACAGCATTTCCTGCGACAAAAATATCTCCTCCGAGTTTTGCAATTTTTTCTATATTTTCCGTATTAATTCCACCATCTACTTCAATTTCAAAGTTTAAATCATTTTCATATCTCAATTTAGATAGCTCTTCTATTTTTTTATCTACTTCTTCTAGATACTTTTGACCACCGAAACCAGGCTCAACTGACATAATTAAAACTATATCTACATCCTTAAAAACGTCTGCCGTAGGTAGCGGTGTTTTTGGTTTTATAGATATCCCCGCTTTTTTATTTTTTTCTTTTATCATATTTATTACCTTGTATGGTTCAGCTGTTGCTTCAATATGAAAAGTTATTCCGTCAGCTCCAGCATCAATAAATCTATCTACGTATTTTTCAGGATTTTCTATCATTAAATGAACATCAAAAAATAAGTTTGAACATTTTCTTATGTCTCTTATAACCGGCATCCCAAATGTTATATTATCTACAAATCTTCCGTCCATAACATCAATATGAACTCCGTCAGCTCCGGCGTTTTCAAGTGAACAGACTTCGTCACCTAACTTTGAAAAGTCCGCTGCCAAAATTGAAGGATATATTTTTTTCATTAGTATTCTCCCTCCCATATTACAAAACGGTCAAAACCATTCTATAAATTATAATTAAAAAATCTGAGGGAATGATAAATTTTCATTCATCACACCCTCATATATCTTATACTTATATTTACTTTCAGTCAATCCAAAACTTACCTAACTATTCTCCTTTATACTCGGTTAATTCGACATTTATCGTCTTTTCTCTTCCGTTTCTCATAACTTTTACAGAAACTTTATCACCTGGGTATTTTTCTTGAATAGCTTTTTTAACATCATTGCCGGCTTCAATTGTTTGGCTATCAATTGAAACTATTTTATCTCCTACTTTTATTCCAGCTCTATCTGCATCTGAATTTTCTTCTACACTTTGAATATATACGCCGGTTGAATCTAATCTATACATCATTGCTTTCATAGAATCAGAAACATCTATTAATGTTACTCCAAGTTGTACTCTTCCTCTTTTATACCCATACGTTTTTAATTCAGATATATCATCTTTTACATCATTAATCGGAATTGCAAATCCTATTCCCTCTATATCATCCCCGGCAGATTTTGCAACTATTATTCCTACTAACTCGCCTCTTCCGTTAAATAGTCCTCCACCTGAGTTGCCCGGATTTACTGCTGCATTAGTTTGAAGTAAGTTCATTGTTGTATCGCCTAAGTCTATTTCTCTATCTAATGCACTTATAATACCGTTTGTTACAGTCCCGCCAAGTGAACCTAAAGGATTTCCCACAACTACCGCAGTATCCCCCACACAAAGCTTATCTGAATCGCCTAAAACAACCGGCTGCAAATTTGTCGCCTCTATTTTTAATACTGCTATATCATTTTCAGAGTAAGTACCGATAATTTCTGCTTCATAGCTTTCGCCACTATTTAGCGTAACTGTTATCTTTCTAGCATCTTCTATTACATGATTATTTGTTACGATATATCCATCATTTGAAATGATAATACCGCTTCCGGCACCTTCGGATATATATTGGCCAAGTCTTGTTCCCCAAACAACAGTCTCTGTACTTATTTCCACAATTGAATTTTTTGTAAGTGCCGCGATATCTTTTATAGAGAATTCATCGTTTTGTGCGCCTGTCTGTGACATTGTTTTAATGATGTTTGAATAAACATCTCCAACTCCTTCTTCTGTCTCTTCACTTTTTTTAACGTCTTTTACAATGGCTATCGTTGAAAATGCAATTGTAATAACGCATAAAAGAGAAAACAAAATAAGGAAACCTCTGTTTTTATTTTCTTTCTTTTCAACTGTTACTACATTTTCAGTAGTAACATCGTTTATAACTTCATTGTTTTCTTCATTCATAAATATCTCCTCCGTTCTTTATATATTGTAACAAATATTTGTGAAAATATCTTGTAGAAATGTGAAATAATAATGAAAATTTGTCGTTGGTCTATTTTCCTAAAACAAATCATATCTTTTACTACACAAAGAAGTGATTAGTTTAAAAGTTGCTTGGAAAAATGGGGGGGTAATTATGTTTTGTATTGACAATTTATTGTCAGAATGGAGGTCTTTATGTTTAAAAGAATTATTTCTATTGTTCTCTCTTTTATTTTATTTATTACACCGGTTTTTGCTACACCTACTCTCGATTTAACAGCCAAATCCGCTTACCTAATTGAAGAAAGTACCGGCGAAGTTCTATACGCACTAAACGAGCACGAGCAATTACGCCCGGCTAGTGTTACTAAAGTTATGACAATCTTGCTTATTATGGAAGCAATCGATTCCGGGAAAATTTCCTTAGACGACATGGTGGGATGCAGTGAACGTGCAATAAAAATGGGCGGTTCGCAAATTTGGCTTAATGAAACTGAAAAGCTTTCTGTAAATGATATGTTAAAGGCAATTTGTGTTGTTTCTGCCAATGATTGCTGTGTTGCTATGTCCGAGTTTGTTGCCGGTAGTGAAGAAGGATTTGTGGAGATGATGAATGCTCGTGCAAAAGAACTTGGAATGAATGACACAACTTTTAAGAATTGCCACGGTATAGACGAAGATGGCCATGTTACTTCCGCACATGATATTGCTGTAATGTCTCGTGAGTTACTAAAACATAAAAAAATCTTTGACTATACGACAATTTGGATGGATACATTGCGTGATGGTAAATCCCAACTTGTAAATACCAACAAATTAATTCGTTTTTATGAAGGTGCAAACGGACTTAAAACCGGCTCTACTTCAATTTCTAAATACAGTTTATCTGCAACTGCAAAAAGAAATGATATGCAATTAATCGGTGTTATTATGTGTGCTCCTACCGGAAATGACAGATTTGAAGATGCGAAAAAACTCCTTGATTATGGTTTTGCAAACTATTCTCTGGTCGTATTAGATGATGCAGGAACATCTGTTGGAATGACAAATATCGAGCGTGGTGAGAATGAGTTTGTCGAGGGGATTATTGAGAATAAGGTAACACTGCTAGGACCAAAAGGATTAAATAAAAATGTTGAAAGGAAAGCTGACTTTTACACGTTAAAGGCTCCAATTGAAAAAGGTGAAAAAATAGGCGATATTACCTATATAAAAGATGGTACGGAAATAGCTAAAGAAGATATTATTGCAGCTAATTCGGTGGAAAAAATTAAATTTTTAACTATCGTAAATAAACTTCTTGATGTTTGGGTAAAAGTAGGAAGAGAATAAAATTAATCCTTGAAAAATAAAAAAACATATGCTATTATATGAATATGTTTTTGCGGGTGTAGCTCAGTAGGATAGAGCAGCAGTTTCCTAAACTGCGTGCCGTAGGTTCGATTCCTATCACTCGCACCAAGAATACAGATTAGAAATCAAATTTCTAACCTGTATTTTTTTGTGTTATTTGAGCAAAATTCCCCATTTTACAAGGGTTAGAAAATAGTTTTTTTAAGTTCTGAAAAATACTCTAAAATGCATATAAAATGTCGGGACAAGTTTTAATCATTGATAGTTCTATCAAATACTCACTTTATTTATTATTAATCTTATTCTGAGTATCAGAAAGGATGTAAGAATGGAATTTATACCATATAAAGCTAATGAATGTTTTGAACATTTATATTATCAAATACCAATGGAATTATTCTTTAACACTAAATATAAAGATAAATTAAATTCAGATAGTAAAATTCTTTATGGATTTCTATTAAAT
>CAVHFU010000023.1:0-22431 GCA_963635575.1 bacterium
ATACAGTAATTTAAACTGTTCGAAAAATTGTGTCTAAAAACTTGACATAAATCCAGTTGACCATAATCAAAAAATATGATATACTTACTTCGTTAGATTAATATTAAAAGAATCCAAAATTTATTTATTATGGAGGAAACCATGCTTAGTATTTTTACACTCAGTGTTCTCACAATTTTATTAATTGCGTTAGTTTACATTGTTATTAACATAACCATGTTTCGTTTGTTAAGAATTATATCAGTTTGCGTTTTTGTTGCAGCATTGGCACTTTTTATAAGTGTTCTTGTAGATGCAATTGCCACAACAGTAGCCGTGTTATGTACGGGAATTTTATTTGTGTACATAATTGTGCTAATAATGATTTGAGCCAAAAAATGATTTGAATCTTTTTTAGGTTCAAATCATT
This sequence comes from bacterium, assembly GCA_963635575.1. Classification (GTDB taxonomy): domain Bacteria; phylum Bacillota; class Clostridia; order TANB77; family RGIG9151; genus RGIG9151. Next base: position 410 of record CAVHFU010000023.1, read on the forward strand.
TTTTGTTTTTATCTTAACCTTTTTTATTTATAATTCACCTTCTGACGTCCAAACTGAAAATGTATAATATACATTTTGAAGTTCTCTCTGATAACTAATAAATTTTGAATAATCGCCTAATTCAACATCAGTATTTACCCTACTACATAAGTCAATTAAATTATCCATTGTGCTAATTAATTGATTATACTCTCCCTTTTTATTATATCCTTCTAGAGTAATTTTTGTTGAATTAATAAAATCCATCTCAATTTTCTCAGGTTTCTCCAATTCATAGTAATTGTAAAATACAGACGCATCTGCACTCATTATGCTATTATATATCTGACTTACCACTCCATTTTCTGCCAAAAGGTTATATTGTTTTATCGCAGCGGACAGTTTGTCAACATCTGCCTTGTTTACTGTTACGTTATTTAATCTCACGCCATATTCATATCCAAAGTCATCTACAAAGTTTCCTGTTTCTAATGTGCCAACTACTGTAACAGGTTGATCAGTGAACTTAATCTTGCTTTTATTACCGGCATAAATAGCCAATGTGTTGCTTATTTCAGATGTCCCAGGCACGCAAAATGGGCAACTTTGATACGGCATATTCATCAAATAAGCAAATTCGCCATTTAATGGTGATAAGGTAGAAATATATCCCGTAATAGACACCTGTTTTCCATTTAACGCATTAATTGTTTCATTTGAATTTGTATTTTTAAACTTTAATACTGTAATCTCATTATCACCTTCTTTAGAGATACTTACATTCTTATCTTCTTTTACATTAATAATAGGTGATTGCTGTTCTTTGACTTCATCCTCATTTTTAGTTTCTTGATTATCACTTACCTTTACTTCCTCGCCTTTATTATCTTGCAAAACAGTTGGACTTTGCTCCGGCCCTGATTTAGTATCATTTTGGGCACACCCCACCAGGCAAAGTAAACAAATTATGAATAAAAGTTTTTTCATCTATTTCACTCCTCGTATCTTAATCATTAATTGGGTCTCTACTAAAAGATTTCAAATTTGCAATAAATGATGGTATCAAACTAGCAATAATAATTCCCACAATTATTGCAATTTCCTCATTATAGAACTTCAAACAATTAATAACAATTCCCATCCCAGATGTAAATTCATTTACCGCAAGTAACAATAACCTGCAAAGCATCAGCGATAAGAGAATTGAAACCAATGTAACAGTTAAATTTTGAATAACCAAAATTCCATTAATCTTACCTTTAGAAATACCAAGCAATCGCATTAACTTTATATCTTTTTTAGCATCATACATATTAAGTACAGCAATTATATAAATAATCAAAAATGCCATAATTCCTATGACAAAACATAGTACATATACAATTTGTTTACTTAAATCTATGTTTTCCATTATTTCTCTTACAACAGTTGTCGGATTTATAGCTTGAACACCTGAAATCTTATTTAGTTCTGAAGATAAATTTGCTTGGAATCCCGGATTTTTAGTTTTTAGTAAAATCGCCGTAACTCCACCTTTCTCTTCTTCATTATGTTCCTCTTCATGATTTTCAGCTTCGTTTTCATCATGATGCTCATGAACATGCCATACATCTTCGATATTTATAAACACAACATTATCATAAGCTGTATTTGTCTTGGCTAAAACCCCTGAAACCGTATAAGGCTCATTATGCTGATGTCCTGTCTCTCCACTTTCAGAAATCCCGTGAGAACTTAAAAAGGTATCTCCAACATTAAGCTTATTTTCCTTAGCAACATTGTATCCTAAAACTGCCTCAAATTTATTTTCAAAAAGCTTTCCATCTTTTAACTTATAATTTTTTAGATATCTTGACTCTGTTCCTATAAGTTTTGCTCCCTTAAAACTATCTCCCATAGCGAAAGGAATTGCATCATTTACCCTATAATCTTTTTTTAATTTTTCATAATTTTCATACTCTATAGTCCCAACGGGTGAACCGGTAAAAAACAAAGTATTTAGTGCCAGTTGTGTTTCGCTTCCGCTAGGTCCTACTAAAGTATCATAATATGTAACTGTCGTGATAATCCCATCTTCAACTTGCTTTGAAATGTTAAAAGCAAGCAATCCTATTGTTGTAGCCATTATTATAGAAATAGCCGACAAAATTGCTTTAGACTTTCTTGTCCATAAATTCTTCAGTGCAAAGTTAAACATTTTCGTTACCTCCTTCTTTAACAAGCATATCTTCGAAATGTACCGCCTCGTCAAAATACTTAACTAGCCTATCATCATGAGTTACAACAATCATAGTATTAGAAAACTTCTTTCCGGCATTCATAAGCAGTTCAACAACCCTCTTGCCATTTTCAAAATTCAAATTACCGGTAGGTTCATCAGCAATTATAATCTTAGGTTGCTTTATCAATGCTCTTGCAATAGCAACTCTCTGCCTTTCTCCGCCTGACAGATGTTTTACTTTGTTTTTTCGCTTTCCTCTTATTCCAACACTTTCTAATACCTCGTCAATTGATAGGCAATCCACATCACCTAATTTTAATAAATTCAAGTTATCTTCAACTGTCATATCATCTATTAATTTAAAATCTTGAAAAATGTATCCAATATTTCTTAGTCTATATGCATCTTTTTCTTGTTGAGTAAGCTTTGAAATTTCAGTGTCATCAATCAACACACTACCGGTTGTAGGTGTTATAACACCTGTAATCATATTAAGCATAGTAGACTTTCCACATCCCGAAGGCCCTAATAATACATAAGATGTCTTATCCTTAAATACAGTATTCTTTATTTTTATATTACACTCTTCATCAAATTTCTTTGACAAATTATTGATTTTAATCATATATAAATTCCCTCTTTTCGCTTATTTTTTGTACGACAAAAAGACATTCTGAAAATACAGAACATCTATCATAAAAAAGAGAGAACTATTCCGAAATCTTTACTTTTAATTCAATTGGAGTTAAATGATAATAGAAAACAACATTATTTTTTAAATACCTAATAGAATCAATAATGACTTTAGAAAAAATAAATAATAAAGCTAAAATTAGTAAATTGCTAAAAATATTTTTTGCCAAGTTTATTTCATAACAAATAGTACATCCTTCTCCTATACACTCATGAGTAGTTGAACAAAAGATTAATGCACTAGTTAAAACTATTGATAATATAAATAATACTAAAAGTACCTTTGACAAAAAACTTCTATTTCTTAGCATTTCACAAACTCCTTTACTCAATTTTATTATTTAAAATTTGCGATGTCAATTTGTAATATGTGAAAATTAAGTGAAAGTTTGGATTGTAAGCTTTATTCAAGCTTATCCCTCTTTGGCTTAAACTTCACATCATTATTTAAATCCGTAGCCCTTGTTATACTTTTATATCCATATTTACTTCTAAGTAAATCAATAGTATCATCAATTTTCTTTTGCTTTTCATTTAGCTTATTATCAAACAATGAAAGCTGCCCCTTATCCTTCTCTTCTAATTTATCAACTCTAACTCCGACAAGTCTTATAGGCACATTATTTTTATACATTTCATCAAGTAGCTCCCTAGCTTTTTTAGCAATATCTTGTGTGTTACAAGTAGCTATCACTAGCTTACCTTGATGTGAAAAATCTCTAAAATCTTTAGTCCTTAATTGAACATTTATACTAGATGCTTTTAATCCTTCTTTTCTAAGTCTGTATGCCACTTGCTCAACCAAAGAAAAAATTATGTCATACAGTTCCTCTTTATTATTTACATCAATCGGTAAAGTAATCGAGTTACCTATTCCCTTAGGCTTCTCTGGTAAATAAATCACTTCCGATTCATCAATTCCGTTTGCATATTCCCACATCATTTTTCCGTGTTTTCCAAACATTCTTATAAGTCTATTCTTATCTGTTTTGGCTAGTTCCCCTATAGTTCTTATTCCGATATTATTTAATTTCGGAACAGTTTTTCTACCTAGCATAAATAAATCTGAAATAGGAAGTGGCCACATTTTAGTAGTAATTTCTTCTTTATATAAAGTATGGACTTTATCTGGTTTTGAAAAATCCGAAGCCATTTTAGCCAAAAGCTTATTGTTTGCAATTCCTACATTAACAGTAAATTTTAGTTCTTCTCTTACACGCCTATTTATTTCGTTTGCGACCTCTTCTATTTTCCTCTTTCCTAAAAACTCAGTCATATCAAGAAAACATTCATCAACACTAAATCTCTCTATCTTATCCGTATATTCTAAAAGCAAGTTATATAGCTTATTTGAACATTCTGCATAAAATTTATAATTACTCGGAAACAGTCTAATATTAGGACATTTCTTCCTCGCTTGATATATTGTTTCGCCGGTTACTACTCCACACGCTTTTGCTTTCATACTTTTGGCTAAAATAATTCCCGAACGTCTTTCCTCATCACCTGCAATTGCTGATGGAATTGTTCGTATATCTATATCCCCACCATTATTTAAAATATCTATCGCAGACCAACTTAAAAAAGCATTATTCACATCAACATGTAAAATTTTCCGTTCCATCTACACCACCTAACAGGATTATAAAACATATGTTCGTCAAAGTCAATAAATTTGCAACAAAAAAGAGACCGTAAAGGTTTAATTTTTACAGTCTCTCTTCCAAATACATTATTAATCTAAATTTATAAGTTCATACTCTTTTGTACCAAACCCAAGCTCCACTGCACTATCAATTGTATGTGTACCATGTCTTGAATTAACTCGCTCTAAGAAATGTTCCTTTCCCGGGTCTGTACTATTTTTTACTAAATCTATACAAGCTTGGTCAATAGCAATAGGGTCTAATGATGCAAGTATTCCAATATCTTTCATACAAGGATCTTCAGCAACAGCACAACAGTCGCAATCCACACTCATATTACACATAACATTGACAAAAGCCATTCCACCCTTATCATCAAAATACTTAACGACTGATTCAGCAGCGTCTGCCATTGATTCTAAGAACTTATCTTGCTCAGGTAGATTGTCCCAAAGCTTTTCTTGGTCTTTCTCTTTTCCGGCAGAATGAATCCATGCCTTTCCGGCTGATGAACCACAGCCAATTGACAATTGTTTTAACGCACCGCCATATCCCCCCATAGGATGACCTTTAAAATGCGATAAAACTAACATTGAATCATATTTAGCCATATTCTTTCCTACATAATTTTCCTTTAATATATGTCCATTTTCTATCGGTAAAACCATATCAGGTCCTACCTCATCCATAAGGTCAACTGTGAAGCATTTACTCCAACCATTTTCTTTAAGTAACTTTAAATGTTTTTCAGAAGAATTTCTCTCTCCACCATAAGCAGTATTACATTCAACAATTGTGCCATTTACATATTCAACCATTGGTTTCATGAATTCAGGTTTAAGATAATTTTGATTTCCTTTCTCTCCAGAGTGAACCTTTACAGCAACTTTTCCAGGTAATTTCTTACCTAAAGCAAGATATGCCTTAATAACATTTTCAGGAGTAATCTCCTTTATAAAATAAACTTTTGCCTTTTCCATAAAACAATCCTCTCCTTTTTATAGTATACCTCATTAATTAATAACTATTTCAAAAGATTTTTATCATTAAAGTAATCTATACGCATTGAATGACGAACATTATTTAATGTTTCAGCCGCAACTTTCTCAGCCTTTTCGCTTCCTTCACGTAATATTTCATAAACTTCAGGTATGCGTTTTTCCCACTCTTTCCTACTTTCTCTAATTGGACGTAACTCTTCTTGGATAACATTATTTAAAAATTTCTTTACAGTTACATCGCCAAGACCACCTCTTTGATAATGAGCCTTAAGTTCAGCAAGATTAGCATATTCAGGTAAAAATTCAGCAAAATGTTCGTCTTGACAAAACGCATCTAAATATATAAATACAGGATTTCCTTCTGTATGTCCGGGATCATCTTTTCTTAAATGAGTAGGGTCTGTAAACATAGACATAATCTTCTTTTGAATGTCCTCCGGTTCATCGGATAAGTAAATACAGTTTCCAAGAGATTTACTCATCTTCGCCTTTCCGTCGATTCCAGGCAAACGTAAACAAGCTTGGTTTGAAGGCAAAACAATTTTAGGTTCTACCAAAGTTTCACCATAAACCTCATTAAATTTATGTACAATCTCACGAGTTTGCTCTATCATAGGCATTTGGTCCTCACCAACCGGCACATCAGTAGCACAAAATGCTGTAATGTCAGCAGCCTGGCTAATTGGATAACAAAAAAATCCAACAGGAATACTAGCCTCAAAATTTCTCATCTTTATTTCTGATTTTACTGTTGGATTACGTTGAACACGTGAAACAGTAACCAAATTCATATAATAAAATGTTAATTCAGTTAATTCCGGAACCATTGACTGAATAAAAATACATGTTCTTTTAGGGTCAATTCCACAAGCAAGGTAATCTAGTGCCACTTGCATAATGTTTTGACGCACTTTTTCAGGATGCTCAGCATTATCAGTTAAAGCCTGAGCATCAGCAATCATAATATATATATCATCATAACTACCGGAATTTTGTAACTTAACTCTTTCTCTTAATGAACCAACATAGTGGCCAACATGTAGTCTACCTGTCGGACGGTCACCGGTCAAAATTACTTTCTTCATAAAACTTCCTCCCAACTACACAAAAACTCATGGATATATTATATGTTTTAATGTAGTTACTGTCAATATTTAACTAAGTGCAATAATCCTAGATTTATAGTCAAAAGGCTACATATATATTTTCACTAGCTTAAGAAAAAAACAAACAAGAAACCCATAAAAATAAGGATTTCTTGTTTGTTTCTTTTGGTGGAGGCGAGGAGAATCGAACTCCTGTCCATAAACCTATCCATATAAGCTTCTCCGAGTGCAGTTTGTAGTTTTACATTCCCTCTGCTATTCGCCTACAAACAGGCTAATAGTTTTAGTAGCTTCATAAAATACCCCTCAACTCAAAGCTTTGTTGACTTCGTGGTCACCTGTCGACGCCGAACTCTAAGCCGGTGACACTCTTAGGTCGACGTAGCCGCGCTTAGGCAGCTAAAGCTAATTCATTATTATTAGCGTTTAATTTTAATTTCCCGCTTTTTTAAGTGGCCAGCAGGACCCACTACTCGCTACCTATACTTCAAAATAAATGTCGATACCTTTACGCCCCCATATTCTATGCTTGATTCTTTTCTTTGAATCTCATAGCCATTTCCTTTTGAGCACTTTTTTTAGCTATATCTTGACGTTTGTCATATAATTTCTTACCCTTTCCAATGCCAATGGTTAGCTTTGCCCATTTACCCTTTAAATATAGTTCTGTTGGTACAAGTGTTATGCCTTCTCTTTTTATCAAACCTATTAACTTATTAATTTCCTTTTTAGTAACAAGCAATCTACGTTTTCGAATAGGATCTACATTAAAAATATTTCCTTTTTCATAAGGACTTATATGCATACTGCTAATAAACATTTCACCTTTATCTATATATGCATAACTATCTTTTAAATTAACATTTCCCATTTTAATTGATTTTATTTCAGTCCCTGTAAGCTCTATTCCGGCTTCAAACGTATCATTAATAAAATAATCGTGATATGCTTTCTTATTAGAAGCAATTTTTTTAATAGGATAATTCGGCATCTTTTTCACCACCTTCAACACTCATTGATTATACACCAAAAAGTGATATTATACAATACCGCAATTATTTTTTACTGATGTTTACAATAATTTTTTTATGTTGACAAATCCTTCCACATATAGTATAATCAGACTTGTAATTAAATTTATAAATATCCAATTATATTTTTAAATGGAGGGAAATTTCATGAAAAAGGTTTTATCTCTTGTTGTAGCATTCATCCTTTGCTTCAGCATATTTACCAGTTACGTAATGGCAAACGACCCTGAACTCGAAACCGTCAAAGTCGAAACAGAATCTGAAGAAAATTCCCTTGCACCCAAAGCAATTTCTGTTGATAATCCAACAAGAACTACCAATCAAGGCAGCGTACCATATGTTCCTACTCAAGTATTTGTTACTTATGATGATGGGACGAAGAAGCTCGTAAATGTTAACTGGAACCCAATTAGCAAGTATTCTTACCAAATTGCTAAGGACTTCTATATCCATGGCACCGTAGAAGGAACCGATCTCGAAGTAAAATGCTTAATTAAAGTTAATCCGACTCGCGATCTTGGTCATGCAATTATTAGAGATGACACCTATGTCCAAAATACAATTACGGTGAATAACAACCCAACATACATAGTTCCCGAAGAACTCAGGAAGAAAATTTACGATACTTTGGGTTACTATAAAAACACATACGGAATACAAGCAAGTTTTACAGCCATTTCGCTAAAGGATTACACAACAATATCCTATAACGCAGATGAAGAATATCCCCCTGCAAGTACACTTAAAGCTCCATATTCCCTGTACATGTACAAAGAAATTGCTAACAAACGCTTTACACTTGACACCGCTATGGCATATCAAGAGTGCTACTGGGAAATAAGCTGTGGTGTAATTAAATACTCCGCTCCCGGGACTCTTTGGTCACTGAGAAATATCCTATTTCAGACTCTTAATATTTCCGACAATACGGGATATTATATGCTAAGAGCGATGGGTGGATGCGAAGGTTATAAAGAAATGCTAAATTCTCTCGGTTGTACGACACCCGATCCATACAGAGCTTGGGCAAACGTAACACCACATGACCTTTCGGTTCTTTGGAATGAAATTTATAATTTCTCGTTCACATGTCCCGAAGGAGAATTACTTATGGACACATTAGTAAATGCACAATATAACTTCATAAAAGAAGGATTGGGCACTTACACAAAAGTCGCACACAAGTCCGGTTTCAATGCAAAAGGATACCACGATTCTGCTATCATCTTTGGTGACTCTGATCCTAATGCAGAATTTGCAACAAACGATTATATCTTGACTATAATGACAAAGACGTACAGTCAATACGTTAACAACGCTTTGCTTACTTCTTTGGCAAAAAGTATCGATGAAGTCATGAAAGACTTAACTTCATTTCAGAACAAGTAACTAAAAAGACCACTTCGGTGGTCTTTTTTCTTAACGTTTTATTCCTCCTGGAAACAACTTCCGCCTATAAACTCCCTGATAATAGAATTTTCAGGCACTTTCTCAGAGCCAACAGGTTCAAAATATTGTAAGAAATCAAGCAAACTTTTAGCCTTGCTATAATAAATAGAATCTTTCCCGATTTCTTTAAGAAGTGGTTCAGCCACTACTTTTAGAACACATATCTCATAAAACATCGAGGAGTTAAACATAGCATCAGCATCTTCTTGGTAAGGAAAAATATTTCTCTCTTCTCCTCTTCTTACAGCATCCCAAAGTTCTAAAGTCCTTTCAGGCGAATGTCCTCTATACTTATAATCTCTAACCATTCGTCTAAGCAGTCTTGCATCAGTAGTAGGAATAGAATTATGGTCATCAATATTTATAGACGTCAAAGCACTTATATATATCTTAAACTTATTCTCTCTTGGTATTTCCTTCGTAAGTTCTTCGTTTAGTGCATGTATTCCCTCAAAAATTAAAACTTCATTCTCTTCTAATTTTATCTTTCTACCATTATAATGTCTTGTACCGGTTACAAAGTCAAAAGTAGGTAACTCAACTTCTTCTCCGGCTAGTAACTTTGTCAAATGCTCATTAAATAACTTCAAATCAACAGCATATAAACTCTCAAAATCAGGCTTCCCATCCTCACCCATCGGAGTATGTTTCCTATCAACAAAATAATCATCCAGAGCTATTGGCACAGCCTTAATTCCATTAACCATAAGTTGAATCGCTAGTCTGTGTGACGAAGTGGTTTTACCGGAAGATGACGGACCGGCAATAAGTACAATTTTCTTTTTAGGGTCATCCTTTATTTTATCCGCAATTACGCCATACTTCTTTTCTTGAAGAGCCTCGGCAATTCTCATATATTCTTCCATTCTGCCTTGTCTTACAATATCATTTAGCATAGAAACATTTTCAACACCCAAAATCTTATTCCATTTCTTAAACTCTCTAAATATTTCAAAAAGTTTCTTTTGATCATTATAAGAAGGAAGATTGTAAAAATTTCCCTTCTCGGGATATCTTAGTATAAAACCTCCTTCATATAATCTTAGTTCAAACATAGTCAAATAGCCGGAATTAGGTACTAAATATCCATAAAAGTAATCGTTCCAATCGCCAAACGAATAAATTGTTACCATATCCATATCTAGCGTGTCCAATACTCCAACTTTATCAGGTTGCTCTAAACTCATATAGATATTTTTAGCTTCCTCTTTAGAAACTTTTCTCTTTATAAAAGGAATTTTCTCAACAACAAGTTCCCTCATTCTTTCTTCAATTTTCTTGCGTAATTCCTCATTAATCGAAACAGGACAATTATGGAGTTCACAATACACCCCTTTATTAATAGAATGCTCAACTACAACATCAGATTCCGGATATAATTCCTCGCAAACTCTTATAAACAAGAACAACAAACTTCTTCTGTAAATGCTTACACCTTCAGAGGTAGTATAATCAATTAAACTAACAACAGCATCTTCATCTAATTTATGTCTTAAACTTCTAGATTCGTTATTAACAATCGCACCTAGTACAGGCGAAGGATTACTTATTCCATAAGAGTTCATAAAATCAATTATTCTCGTATCTTTTTCTACTTCAAAAACTTTATCTCCTAACGTTATTTTTACCATTTTAACGCCTCCTTTAGCATCTTTTTATCTTATGCGTAGTTGTCTTATTAAATTCTTTTTCTTGTATTTCAAATTCTTTTACATACTTATAAGACGGCATCTTCTTATTAGCCTTTTTAACTTCTACCTCTATCAGTTTTCTTAATTCTTCTTCAGACATATTAAAACGTTCTGTATCTCTTCTTATCGCATCATAATCAGGAACAATAATAGCACATACTTTAGGCTCAATCTCATTTTCAACCTCTTTGCCATAAACGACACATTCCTTTATGTATTCACTTTCACTTAAGTATGCTTCTACCTCTTCAGGGAAAATATTTTTCCCATTCTTAGTTACAATAACATTCTTTTTTCTTCCTGTTATATAATAATAACCTTCTTTATCCTTATAGCCTAAATCTCCCGTATTTAGCCAACCATCTTTTAATGCCTTATCAGTTGCTTCTTTGTTTTCAAAGTATCCCTTCATAACCATAGGACCTTTTACCCAAATTTCACCTACTCCATTAGCATCAGGCTCAACTATTTTTACTTCAACTCCAGGCAATGGTAAACCAATAGAATCATTTTTATATTTTTGAACATGATTAACAAACACAATCGGGGACGCCTCAGTAAGCCCATATCCTTGCATTACAAAAAAGCCTAAGTCTTGTAATCCCTTCAAAACTTCCGGTTTACTAGCTGCTCCACCTGCAATAGCAATTCTCATTCTATCTCCGCCAAAAGCCTCTAATACTTCTTTAAATAGCTTTTTACGAATATCTACATTCACCATTCTAGCCATTTTACTAATTTTTAGGCCTGTTTTTAACTTTCCTTCTTTCCCATTTTTTCTAGCTGTTTCCCAAAGCTTTTTATAGATATTTTCATAAATTAATGGTACAGCTAACATTACAGTAGGACGCACTTCTTTTAAGTTTTGAACCATATGTTTTAGTCCTTCACAGAAAGAAGTTGTGACTCCGTTATATAGCATCAATAAGAAACTTACAGTACATTCATATGTATGATGCAATGGCAAAATAGATAAATTAATATCATCTTCCGTAACATTTACCACCATAGACGTAGCAACTATATCGGAGCATACATTTCTTTGAGAAAGCATAACACCTTTTGCAAGACCGGTTGTTCCAGACGTAAACAATAAAATAGTAGGTTCATCTGGATTAACCTTTGCGTTAATAAATTTCTTATCACCTATTCTAATTAAGTCATTTCCCTTCTTCATTAGCTTCTCAAAAGACAAGCACCCTTCCGCGTCATCAGGAATATCCATATTTATAAAATATTTAATATCTTTTAACCCAACAACAGCCTCAGCCAACTTATCCTTCATTTTATTAGAGAAAATTATCGCTTTTACTTTTGAGACTTCAAGCAAATATCTTAATTCATTTACAGGCAATTCCTTATCTAATGGCACAATAGTACCCGTACCACAAGTAACAGCCAAATATGTAAGACACCATTCATATCTGTTTTCACCAATAACAGCTATTTTTTCGTGCTTTAGTCCCATATTTACAAACTCAGTTCCTACAGCATCTATATCTTTCTTTAATTCTCTATACTTTATTCCTGTATATTCTCCCATAATTCCTTTAACGGAGAAAGCATTTTTATTTCCATATATACTTACACTTTGATTTATTAAATCCTTAAAATCTGTAATTTCTCTCTTTTCGTAATACGGCTTTGTCAAAAAAAATCCCTCCTACTCTATATGACATCCTATCATAATTTTAAAAAATAAACAACTTTTTTAAAAATCTTTAACTGTCACTCCTATATTACTCATGACTATAATCTTCTTAAAAAGCCCATGTTCTATAAGTTTTTTTAGTCCTTCGCTCCTGTTTAAATCTTGAATATTTTTTCCATGTGCCGTTGCAATCACCTTAACTCCGGAATTTATTGCATACATTATAGCCTCTGCATCATCATCTGTGCCAATCTCATCAGTCGCAACAAAATCCGGCCGCATAGAGCGTACCATCATCCTAATTCCGTCATTCTTGTTCACTCCGTCCATCACATCAGTTCGTTTACCAACATCGTTTTGAGGAATCCCATTAAAACAAGCCGCAATTTCAGTTCTCTCGTCAATAAGACTTACTTCATATCCACTATTACTTATCTGACGTACAATATCCCTAAGCACAGTCGTTTTTCCTACTCCAGGTGGAGATATAATCAAAGTATTTTCAAAAAGCCCATTTTTCTTTATTAAATTTATTATCTTATCTCCGGCACCAATAACTTGTCGTGCCATTCTAAAATTAAGACTAGACACATCTTTTATATTATAAATCTTTCCATCCTTATATAGAGGTTTCCCCGAAATACCTACTCTATGTCCGCCAAATATAGTAACAAAACCATTAGATATTTCGTCAGTAAATGCATATATTGAATTCCCACATATACATTCAAAAATCTTATTAATAGTTTCTTTATCTATATTTACATTATCAATAACTATATCATTAGAAAAAGTCTTTAAAATAATAGGCTTATTAACTCTTATTCTTATTTCTCTTATATCTTTTAACTTGCAATTCGCATTTTTTATTATAGAGTCTCTAATTTGCATAGGAAAATATTTTAAAATTTCATTTTTTATTCTTTCTTCCATTTTTTAATCCTCCATGCAATTATTTTATTGTATGAAATATTCATTTTCAAGCAAAACATTTAGACGATTTTCGACACAAAAATAACGGACAACTAAATTAATTGTCCGTTAAAAATATCATGTCTACTTAGCTTCAAATAATGCACTTACAGAAGCCAATGTCTTAGTAGCATCAAAAGGAATAAATACCTTGTTTGCTTGACCATCAGCAACTTTTTCAAGTGCTTCTAAAGACTTAATAGCAACAAGCTTTTCATCAGGTTTAGCCTCTCTTATTGCTCCATAAACTAGCTCTATTTCTCTAGCCTTCGCTTCAGCAATTTGACGAATCGCTTCTGATTCACCAGTAGCCTCTAGTATCTTAGCTTCCTTAATACCTTCAGCACGACGGATGTTAGATTCTTTTTCAGCCTCTGCTCTTAAAATTTGAGCTTCCTTTTCACCTTCTGCGCGAGTAATTGAACTTTGTCTTTCACCCTCAGCATCTAGAATTTTAGCTCTCTTAGTTCTCTCAGCATTCATTTGCTTTTCCATCGCATCTCTGATATCCGGTGGAGGCGTAATATCCTTTACCTCAACTCTTTCAACTTTACAGCCCCATTGGTCCGTAGCTTCATCTAAGATCTGTCTTAATTGGTCATTAATCATGTCTCTTGAGCAGAACGTATCATCCAAGTCCATCTTACCAATAATATCTCTTATAGTTGTTATCGCAATATTCGCAATACCTGTGCGTAAATTAGAACCAATTTGATAAACAGCTTTCTCTGGATCTGTAATCTTATAAAAAACTACTGTATCAATTCTGATAGTAACATTATCCTTTGTAATAACCCCTTGAGGAGGTACATCCATAATTTGTTGCTTTAAGTCTACAACCTGAGATATTCTATCAGTCACAGGATTGATAAAATTAAGTCCTGCTGTTAATGTGTGACTATACTTACCAAACCTCTCAACAATTTTCACTTCAGATGTTCTTACCATCTTCACAGACTTGTGAAGAACCATATAACAAACAAATAATATAATAACTGTCCATACTAATATACTATCCATTTCCACACTCTCCCTGTTAATTATTTTTTTCTACCCCATTAGTAACTCTTCTTACAATAAGCTTTACGCCATCAATTTTAGCTATGCTGACAAGTTCATCAGTCAAAACAATTTCCTTTTCATTTTCATTTACAGCTGTCCATATTTCGCCATTAATTTTTACTTTTCCTTTTCCGTTTATGTTATCAATAGATTCAATAACCTTAGCGGTTTTTCCTATTATTCCATTCATATTCAATTCATCTCTTGCATCATTTTTAAAAACTTTAGTTGTGAGTGGTTTTATAAAAATAGCTGATATAACGGAAACAACTAAAAAAACTACTATCTGCACTGTAACGTTGGAGGTTATAAAAGATGTAACTAGGGCTACTAACGCACCAACAGAAAACCAGAACATAAAAAATATAGGGCATGCAAACTCACCAATAAGCATAATAACAGCAATAATTAGCCAAACAATAGCCAACAAAATCACCTCCCTCACTATTCAAGTGTATCAAAATTCGACAAAATCTTCAATACAAAAAATAATAATTATTAATATAATATATATTGACTTTATTTCCCAATTATGATAATATTGTCTAGTTAAAAGGGAGGAATTAATATGAAATCTACAGGTATAGTTAGAAAAGTTGATGAATTAGGTCGTGTTGTTTTACCTATCGAATTAAGACGTAATCTTGATATTGAAGAAAAAGATGCATTGGAAATTTATGTTGATGGAAACACAGTAATACTAAAAAAATATGAGCCGGATTGCATCTTCTGTGGAAACGCAAAAGATATCGTTAATTTCAAAGGTAAAAACATTTGTGCTTCTTGCTTAAAGGAAATGAAAAAGGCATAGTCATTAAAAAAGAATTCTGCTAATTCAGAATTCTTTTTTAATGCATTTTATTCATCTGCTCTCCTAAATATGCATTATATATGTACTCCGTTCCATCTTCTAACACTACCCTCCAAGCCGGTATGGCCTCTCCTGACAATACCGTTTTATCTATTTGACTCATCTCCGGATAATATCCCAAAACAATTTCTTTAATTGTTATATTTTCGAACTTCATATCTCTTATAAAATTAGTTAAGATTACAGGGAATGATAATACACTTCTATTTCTGCCAATATATATATCTTTATCATTTATAATTTCACTTATGAAAATGAACTTAGGTTCAATATTCTCACTATTACTTATACTTATCTTTCTCATATATCCCCTAGTTTCCACTTTAGCCAAATCAAAATCACATTTTATATTTCTAGTCTCTAATATCGAACGTATTGACTCTATACTTTCAGCATTAACTGTACCAGCTTGATTTCTTTGATAAACTTTATACCCTAAAAAACAATTTAACATTATAAAAACAAAAATAAGAAAACTCTTTACCCATTTCCATTCCACTTATAACACATCTCCTATCATTTATTAGTCACAGATATAATGCTAAGTTTGCTTTCTTCTTTATTCAAATTATACTCTGCTATCCAGCTAGGATAATAGCTTCCTTCATTTGTGACATCATAAATAAGTTCCAATTCAGATATATTTATCTTGCTACTATTCTCCACTTCCTTTAGTAAATTGTCTAAAATATTATGAGTAATTTTAGAAACATAAGCTTTTTGATTCGTTACTTCTACATCTATAAGTTTACCCTTAAAATAACGAATTTCGCCATTTTGCACCTTTACTTCCATCATTGCATATCTGTTTCCTTCTATAATCGGTTTGGAAAAAACTGCCATAACTCCATCAGTCGCTACATAAAAATCAAAAGTATACACTCCTTCATTCTCTCTTGCACTTAATAAAAAGAAATTTTCAAACACCCTCATACTATTAATAAAATCTAACGCAACATTAAAATCTTTACTAGCCGAAGAATCCTCCTCACTAACTTTTTCATTATTGATATATTCGACAATTCCGTCGTTTTCTATCTTTATTGAGCTTTTATCATCATTTATATATATATTGCCATTATCGTTTGTAACGAACTTTGCAAAATCAGTGTTATTAAAAATATCTGTTACGAATTTCCCAATAGAATATTCATCTTCAGTATTAAAATGCTTTTTAACATTAATTTTTGTGACCATATCACGCTTGTCTTTTTGATTAGTAATTGGGAATAAAACATTTTTAGATCCTATAATACTTTTATCATTATAGAACTTACTAATTCCAAGAGTCTCAAGTGTAACATACTTTACATCCGCTTTCATATTTTCGCAACTTTGCATGAAAGTCTTTATTTCGTCATCTTCACCCTTTAATAATACTTTATACAAACTTTTTACACCATTATCATCTTGCATTATATAAATTGTATTACCAGCTAAGGACTTAGTAATTGAAAACATCTCAACATTTTTAAAAGCTTCCGTATTTTTAGGTAAATTAGGAATAGCCAAAGCTAAAACCTCTTCATCAATAGGTCCACCAAATTCAAGTATTATTGATTTTCTATTAATTAAATCATCCCACTCCTTAATTTTACCGGTAATTATCTCCGTATCCTGAGGTAAATTAGAGATTCTATTTTTTAGTATATTCCACGCATCCTGATTCATCTTGTCAGAACTATATGCAATCCATTTATTTTCATCTGGATTAATGACTGTAACTTTGTATGGCAAAATTATTTCATCATAAATCTTAGAATATTCTTCTTGATCTATCTCTTTTGAAAAGAAATCAGGAATTTTAGAGATAGCAAAAGAAAGTCCCTGGTAATTATCAAACCACAGACTTCCTGTTAAAATCAAACTAGATATTATTAATGCAGTCAAAATCATTGACTTTAAATTCTCAACCACACGCATATTCTTTATTTATCTCCATTTAAGGCTTTGTAACTACAAAATCTCTTATATTCATAACTTTATATTCGATAATCTCTTCCTCTTCCTTCTCTTTTATGGATATCGTCCTAAATTCCGTTTGGTATTTTGTACCATTTTGTGCAAAAAACATAATTCTGTTTTTACTATTAGGCTTAAAGGTTAACGTGAACAAAAACAATCCAGAATCTCCAACAATACTCGTTATCGCCTCATTATCTAGCATCATAGGTACATATAAAGTGTCATCATATTTCTCATATAATGTTATCTCAGTTCCCGGCTCAGCAATACAAGAAATAACATATGAATCAGAATAATTGATGCTATCCTTTTCTTCAGGATTTACAATTTCCATTATATCGGAATTACTACCTATATCTTTAGGTAAACTTTCATAAAAAGCAAACGATGTATCATTTATGGAAAACATTATTAAAAATAATAACATAATAAATACTTTCTTCATAAAACTTCATTCCTTCCCATATCATGATACATCATTATTGTTACAAAACAATTACACACATTTTAATATTAAGTTAATTTGTTACTGAAGCCTTATATTCTTCTAATGCTTTTACAAATTCATTTATTAATTCATTCAATTTTTCCTCATCTAATTCTATCTTGCTTAATTCTTCTTGCAAGTCTACTTTCTTATCTTCAAAATCAGCCGAATTAAATTTCTCTGCGTTATTTTGAGGTGATTTTGCCGGGGTCTCTACTTTTGGCTGCGTAAAAGAAGCTTTAGGTCTACTAGTACTGTATATTTGTTGCTTTACATTTTTTATCTCACTTATCGAGCCTGCCATCAGCTTTATAAGTCCAATCAAAATAAGAATAGCAATAGCAAGCAGTATGCATATTTTTGTTATTACATCTTTTTTATCCAACTTAATTCTTTCTTCGTATTTGTTTCTAGTATATCTGTCTCCTGTATACGACGTATAATTTGTTTCAGCATATCCATAATTATCGTAATATGTATTTGAATTATTCGGTCTATACTTTACGTTGTTATAATTTCGAGCGGTATTTGAACGATAACTTGATGTAGTACTATAACTATTATTTGTGCTTGCATTAATCTCGGGCTCTTTATATAAGCCAATCTTTTTATCATATTCTTTTCTAAGTTCCGTATCAGATAATGTATCATACGCTTCATTGATAAGTTGCATCTTCTCTTCTGCAAGCCCCTTATCGCCTTGGTACATATCCGGGTGATACTTTTTTGCAAGGTTCCTATAAGCTTTTTTTATCTCTTTTTCATTTGCATTCGTGGGTATATTTAGCAATTTATAATAGTTCAAATTCACTCACTTCCTTTTAAAAAGTACTCACCAATATTATAACATATTTTTGATTTACTCCTTCACAATAACTGTTCCGTCGTTTTCTACTTCTCTAATATTTATAATAGTAATCTTATTTTCTTCATTTACATATAGGTCATATATAATTGTCTTTAACGCAGGTTTTCCTGTTTCCCAACTACGCATATAAGAAAACTTAACCGTACAATTTCCTTTTCCAATACCTGTTATAACAAATTTATACTTTCCACCGGCACCAACAATGTTCTTATCTACATTCTCAGATACGTACTCACTTTCAACCTTAACAACTTCAGGGTCAGACTCAATAATTCCCCAATCGTATCCTGTTGTAGGATTACCATCAAGTTCAAATTCAACTTTATCAAGGTTTGCACCAGATAAGTCTATTTTTACAATTCCATCAGAGCCAGTATATGGAATCGAGGCTGATGGTACTCCCATAGCATACATCGCTATTTGATATCTATTAAAATATAATCCAAGTGAATCATCTGTCAACTGGAATTCTACATTATGTATTTCATCTTCTAGTTTTTTTCTTATTTCTGTTATTATATCTGTATCAACATTTTCCTCAATCATGGCATCAAACCATTGCTCAAAAGCATCTTTTACAATAGTGTCAACTTCATCTTGTTCGCAACCTAGTATATCTTGCAAAGATAGCTCCTTCTCCATTAACATTTGAAATGTTCGAGAGTTCATATATATATTAGGATGAGGTCCATTAGTATAAGAGTAATCATAAGTAGTAATAGATAGCATATTATTTCTATTAAGTGTAACATCATAATAGAAGTTAAACGTTAATGGTTCAAAATATTCCTTACTCATTTCCGAATATGTTTCTTTAGCATCCGATATCCACTGTTCTTCCACATCTTTTACATATTTTTCAGCCTGTTCTTTGTATTCTTTATTTATGTAATCACAGAATCCATTAGCACCATCATTTTCAATCACAGGATACGAACAGTCGATACTCATAATCATTGTGCCATCATCTGCTCTTATAACTTTTGTGATGTTTTGTGTTTTAATTTTATATTGACCCTGCTTTGACGAAATATCAACAGTTCTCGTCTCATCATCCCATTTTACTTTACAGTCAAGTGCTTCCGAGATAGCTCGTAGTGGGACTAATGTCCTCCCATTTATAATTTTAGGAGCAACATCCAGCTTTTTAGTTTCAAAATCTACCTCCATATCGTACTGACCAACTCTAAGACTAATTAAATCATTTCCTCGCCTAGCAGACACTATCATACCTTTGCTATCTTCTTGATAAGAAACCGCACAGCCAAGTTCTTCAAAAATCTTTCTAAATGGAACTAAAGTTCTCCCATTCTCAATTACCGGATTAACATCAAAAGTTAATGTATGATCATTTAACTTTACGATAACTTCATCAGTAGTTGCAAAAACAGGATTGCAAGATAAAACTATCATTGCACCTATAACCCCACAGCTTAGTTTTTTAATCTTCATAAAGTAAACCCCCACTTTCTTATTTTGCATTTGTCTAACAAATTTATTCTACAATTTTAAAATTAACAAGTCAATATGATTTTATGGTTTTTCCTAATTTATGTCAATTATATTTTTGAGAAAAAGGCTTGAATTTTAATAAAAATTATTATATACTTTCCTTGTACTTGCTGATGTGATGGAATTGGCAGACGTGCTTGACTCAAAATCAAGTTCCGAGAGGAGTGTGGGTTCGACTCCCACCATCAGCACCAAAACCGAAAAAACGGATTACAAAATTACTTGTAATCCGTTTTTTTATGCCATTTTTCATTCAAAATCAGTCTGCAATAGCCGATTAAAATAACTCGAACTTGTCAACTAAAATAATATTATTGACACTATACACTACCCTAGTGAAACAAACTCAGAGACGCGGAGCAAAACAAGTGGTCAGCTCTCTTTCAAACGTGGCTTATATTAACCTTCTCGCATGGGTTGGGTGAATTAACTTGCGCGTTAATGGTGGGAGATTATTTACATATTGTAATTTATAAGTGTATATGTTATACCCTGACTTTTGGATAAAGCCTATAATGGCGAGTATGAACGGTTGACCACTTCACGAAAGTGAGGTGATTTTTATGGATAATTTAACTTTGATTTTAACACTATTTATTATAGTTGCTATAAAAGAAGTAATGAAATACATAAAAAAAATAACTGTTCCTCGGCTAAGGTAAACAGTTATTTTTATAACTTAATACTTTGGTCAACCGTTCATACGGCTTTATCTATTTATATTTTTTCTATAAGCAATTAACATTTCTTTATATTTTTTTAATTCTTTTATCTCCTATGATGTTAATCCGCCCGTTAGATTTTTCGTTATTAGGGTTGTTAGTTTTTTTCATTATATGGTACATAGAAACATTAAATATATAGATATCTTAATGTTTCTACCGTTTTATTAAGGCTCAACCCATGCAATTCCTGAGCCATTACCATCATAAGTAACCTCACTAGTACCAAATTCCTCTAAATTTCCATTAAACGTCGCATAAAAACTTTTATCCTTTTTTGGAACTTCATTTAACTCTTTCGGGCCTATTGCAATTACTACCTTGATTTGGGAAAGCTTATCTTCATTTATTATTGTAGCGTAATATGCGCCATCTTTTCCTATACTCTTCCCGTAGCATATTGGTTCATTATCCATAATATCCATATATTCTTCAAAACCCTCAATCTCATCTACTCGTACAAAATCATTTTCCACATCTTCTACGTTAAAATTTAAATTAATAGGATCCATAGTAGCATCTGTGTGCCATATCCTTACTGCCTTGCCGATTTGAGCTGCCATAGCTTTATCAGCGCTTACCTGCATTCTATCTTGAACAGCCGAGAGATTATGAACTGCAATTAGTGATAATAAGGTGATAATGATAATGGTAAATATTAATCCTAACCAAAGGACAATTTTTATAGGTTTTTTTGCTTTATTAGCTGCAACAGCATCATCTTTATCGGCCGCAGGTTTCAATTTAGTAAACCATAAAATTAAAGCTATTATTCCGGCTGGAATATTAACACACAATAATTCTATAATGCTCCAAACCAATAGTCCCGTTGTTTTTATCGATTCTTTATTGTTTCCCCCGAAATTAGTCTGAGAAACTCCTCCATAATTTGCACCACAGTTTGGGCATGTCGTATCGAAATCTCCCATTGGTGCCCCACAATTTTTACAAAACATAAATCCATCTCCTTTGTTATATTTCTTTTTACTTACAAATTAAGAGTACTAAATAAACTTTCAAATGTCAATATTTTCCGATATATTCCACACTTTAGTATCAAATTAATATAAAAAATATGCTCTAAGCTTGTAATTA
>CAVHFU010000024.1:0-21562 GCA_963635575.1 bacterium
TATTTGGGACATTTTCAAAAATTAATATATAGGATTTTATCAAAAATTAATCATATAAGAATTACAAAGTCAAGCGTAATGCTTGACTTTTATTTATTTATACTATAAAATGAGTTCTAGTAAAAAATTTATGTTGATGAATGGATATTTTTCTGTTCAGTTATACCTTATTAATAATTTATACAGGAGGAAAAAAATATGCTGTACACTTGTACTTTTGAAACTGATTATGGCATTCAACACGAATTAACCATTGAGGTAGATTCTGATACCGAGTTTTCCCAAGAACTTATAGAGTTGGTAGAAGATGCGTTTTTCAATGCAAAAACGGTATTAGGAAATAATATACTTGAAAACCTTAAGGAGTTTAAAAGTACAATTTTTCCTGATAAAACTTTACTGAATATGGCAATTTTCTATATGTCGAACGGTAAGTATAAGAATGTGATAAAAATCTATACCATAAGCAAATCCACAATGGGCACGTACACAATCGTGATAAAACTTGAGAATCAAGTATGCCGCAATATGACTGCTCGAGAAGTTGCAGCAGCCACCTCTGATGTTTTGCGTACCCCTCTTTGGTGGGAAAATATCGAAAAGAAGTTTTACAAAATCGAAAATTTAGGAAAGAAAGCGGAATTGGTACGTAATTATCTAGAACGCGGTGAAGTCTTGAAATGCTATTACAACTATGACGTATACTATTTCAACATTGGAATCAAAGAACCGGAAGTAACAGAACATATGCTTGAAGAAGCCGATTGGTTTCTGTATAACTGGATTTGACATTAGCCATGGGAGTGGGGAAAAGCCTACTTCTATGGCTTTTCTTTTTTATTTTCTAGGAAAGTTCGAGCTATGAGTTAAAACTTTAACTTAGTACAAACCCGGTCTAATTAAAATTTAGCTGATGAAATCAGCGTTAAAAATTTTAATTAGTAGCTCGAACGACCGACAGAAAACAAAAAAAGTTCATTGACGTTGTTGACCGAAGGTCAACATATCGTGGACTTTAGTCCACTTTTTTTACATAAAAATATTATGAAAACCATAGACAAAAAATACAATTTGTATTATTATGTTAAGAGCAATTGAATATTAATTACTCCTATACCAATGTAGAAGAGGGAAGTAAATAATATTTCAAAATTTAAACATTTTTCACCATTATCAAACACTAAATTTTGAAAGGACGGCACAATTATGAAACGTACATCATCGCGCAAACTTTCCCTGTTTTTAGCACTTGCAATTTTCTTCACAAGTTTCCTTGGGATTTCAACAAGTGCAATGTGCTCACACAGCAGTTGCAAAGATTACTGGAGTTGGAGTGAGTATGTAAGTTATAACCAAACACAACATCGGATTAAACACTATTATAACAGAGTGTGTAATGACTGTGGAGCTTATGTTAAAGTGGTAAACAACTTTGAGTGGGCTAAACACGAAATGTATGACAATGAATGTGAATGTGGTTATAAATATGTTTGCAAACACAACAATTGCAAAGATTATTGGACTCGGAGCGAATATGTAAGCTACAATCAAACACAGCATAAGATTAAACATTATTTTGATCGAACTTGCCAAGATTGTGGCGAATTCATTAAAGAAGTGAACAACTATAAGTGGGCTAAACATGAAATGTATGACAATGAATGTGAGTGTGGCTACAAATATGTTTGTAAGCACAACACATATAATGATACTTTGGTTAACACTGAGTATACCGGCAAGACTAATAAATCACAGCATCAAGTAAAAAAAATAAGCGACAGAGTTTGTGCTAAATGCGGCGAGTTCATAAAAAGCGTCAGTAGTACAAAATGGGAAAAGCATAGTTTTATTAATGGTAAGTGTGAATGTGGCTATGGAGACGTAACTAATGCCGTAGTTGATATAATCAGCTATAAGATCACACTTGACAAAAATAATAAGTATGTTACCATTGATGTACAAGGTAGCAAAGATGTAGCGAAAATAGATATTTATTTAAGAGGCTCTACGGTTATTGACTCGTTAGATGTAAATAGCTCAAGTGCAGAAGCAAAATTTGCAATTCCGTATTCTGATGAAGAAAAGGAATATATTGTAGGTATTGTGGCTTTTGGCAAAGATATGTCAAACTCTAAGACAATTAAAGAAAAGATAGTTGCCAATAACAGTAAAACTTGGTGGGATAGACTTAATCAAGCAACTGATAATCTTAGCTATATGACTTTAGGAGTTGTCAATGGAATAATAAATGCTGGAATTATACAGCCTGTCCAGATGACAACCGAATTCCTTGATTGGGGTTTGAATATATTTGACAAAGAAATGTACGAACATAACAAGACACAACGAAACAATTTGTATAAAGAGCTTGAAAATATCATTGACGATAGTCTCTCTAATGAACAGGCTTATTACTACTATTGGGGAACTTTTGGCGGTGGAACGTCTGATTTGGTTGTCGGTGGCATATATGCTTTCAAAGGATTGACTGGTGTAATAAATAGCATTTCGACAACCAAAGGTGGTGTAAAAATTTTACAGTCTACTTTGGATAGTGGCGATGAGGCTGTCGCAATATTTTCTAACGATGCCAGTGATGTTCTGATGTTAACTTCTAAAGTTGATGACACTGTATATTCGACAATCGATGCAGGTCTTAATTTTACAGACACAGCCTTGCAGCACTTTAAGAATCCCGATAGGTTTGTTCCTATTCAAATGATAATTGATACTGTAAAAACAGGAACGCCTCTACCAGATCCTCAAGGATATGCAACGCTGACTATGTATTATAAGCAAGTGGTGATTGGAAATAAATTGTATAATTTGGAAGTACTTTACGAATCAGTAACAAATACTATATATCATTTTCAATATACCAGTAAAGCAATAGGGCCATTGCCACAAATACTAAAATGAAAGGAGGATGTGTATGAATATGCGTCAACAATTATACTATCTAATAAAACAATATATGTTAGGTAAGTATGATACTCAGACTTTTGCTGATCAGTTTGGTCTCATCTATTTCCATGCTGATGATTATACAGAGCTTTCAGATATCGAAGATAGAGAATTTATGGAATTGGCTACAATAGCGGATAGAACTTCTTGCTATGTTGAAGACTTAAAAAATAGTCCTCCTAATGTTTACTTTACGGCGGATGATTTAAGAAAGAAGACAGTTGAGGTTTGCAAGAAACTTAATATCAAGTATTAAAATACTAAACAATTAAGTGAAGAACTTTCAAAAGGGGAGTAAGAATTATGCACGAAAAACTAATAAAAGACGTTATGGAGCTTATGCTTCGTAACAATGAGGGACTGAGAAAACAATACCAATCATCAAAGATTACCTCTTGCGAAGAAACAGGAGTTGGATTTTTTGCAAATTTTAATACAACGTCTCCTACGATAAATAGTAACATATATGGCGAGAATTTCACAATTGGTGATGTGATTGGAAACGTAAATGGAATAAAAGGTGCAGTTGGTTTTGTGCTTTTTATAACCAATGGTACTATAAGTTGTTTAGAAGGTTATACAGTATTAGACAAATGGCCCAAAAACGACGATGATATTATGCTAGAGATCTTTACAAACAACTAATAGCAAGCCAACTTTAATAAGTAGAGAGTATAAAACTTTCTACTTATTATTTTTAAATAAAAATTGAATTTTGGTAGTAAACTATAATACCAAAAATGTCGATAAATGTACTGGAAATAGGGGAAGGTTATGCTATTTTTTCTATCTTTATAATAGGATATTGAAGACCGTTATAAATACATTTTTCAATTTTTCCTGTTATCGTTACATTGTCAAATGGGTCTACATAATTATCAGTAAGATTTTCACAAAGAAACCCTATAATTAAAGTTTCGTTGCCTAAAATTACATTTTGCGCAATAACAAAATTTTCTTTTTGAAAATCATCTTGTACATACACATAACCTGATACAGAAATTTTTTTACCAATGTATTTATCAATATTACTATGAACTTCATCTAAAATTTTAGGATAATTATTTGCAGTTACTTGAATGATATTGTTTTTAGCAGATAACTGTATTAATATATATAATGATAATAAAATTAGTGCAATTAATATGAAGATAGAGAAGCGAAGCAAATTTTTATACATAGTAGTAGCTCCTTTCAAAAATATACGTGATTGCACAAAATAAAAATTTTGTGCAATAGGAGGTAGAAATGAAAACGAATTATTTTGATTTGCCATTAGTTGCTCAAGATTTCCTTAGTTATATGGATACTATTAAAGGCAAATCTCCGAATACTATAACTGAATATCATTATGATTTGCGTAGTTTTTTTAGATTTCTAAAAATTCATTATAGGCTTATATCAGCTGACACCGATTTCGAATCGATTCCTGTTACAGACTTAGATATTGAGTTTATCAAAAAAATCTCCCTAAGTGATTTATATGCATATATGTCATTTTTAAGTATAGATAAATCTAATAAAGTTGCTTCGCGTGCTCGTAAAGTTGCATCGATCAAATCCTTTTTTAACTATCTTGCTAATAAAGCTAAATTAATAGATACTAATCCGGCTGTGGAGCTTGAATCTCCCCGTATGGGTAAACGTATGCCTAAGTATCTTAACATAGATGAAAGCAAACAATTACTAAACATAGTTGATGGACCACATAAAGAACGTGATTTTGCTATAATAACATTATTCTTAAACTGCGGTCTTCGGCTCTCTGAGCTGGTTTCGTTGAATTTGTCTCAAATATCGAGCGACAAAATGACCGTTATAGGCAAGGGTAATAAAGAGAGGACTGTCTACCTTAACCAAGCTTGTAAAATCGCTCTAAACGAATATATGCGCGTCCGTCCTCGAGAGAATGTTAAAGATAAAAACGCTTTATTCTTAAGCGAACGAAAACAGCGTATAAGTCGAAGAACTGTTCAATGGACAGTAAAAAAATACTTAGAAATGGCAGGATTAGACGCTGAAAAATATTCTGCCCATAAATTACGCCATACAGCAGCTACACTAATGTATCAATATGGCCATGCAGATATTCGTTCATTACAAGAAATTCTTGGACACGAATCAGTTTCTACAACTGAAATCTACACACATATAAATGACCAACAGCTGCAAAATGCAATAGATAACAACCCGTTAGCTGAATTTGAAAAAGAAGAAGAGTAATTAAGTAATTTTAACACTTAGCCGATAACAAAATCGTAGATTAAAATTCAGGAGGGATATTTATGACATTACTTCTTTTATGCCTAAAAATATTTTTCTGCATAATAATAAATGTATTGCTTGGTACAATTAGGTTAGTGGTAGTTGTAAAAGGGAAAAATGTAATGGCAGCATTAATTGCAGTTTGTGAAAGTTTAGTATGGTTTTTAATTGTAAGAGAAGCTGTTTTATTTGAATCATCAACACTATTAGAATATTGGGCAATAGCTTTAGCGTATGCCGGTGGTTATGCTATGGGAACACTAATTGGTGGAATTTGTGCCGATAAATTTGTTGGCGGAAATGTTAAAGTTCAAGTCGTGACAAGCGGAAAGAATGATGAACTTTTAGAAGCGGTTCGTGATGCAGGTTACGCAATTACAGTGTTAGACGTAAATACATCATTATTTGGCAAAAAGAAATATATGATTTTTTCAGAAATAAAATCTTCGCAATTAACAGAATTTAAAGAACTCGTTTATTCATTAGATAGTAAGGCTTTTGTTACAGTTCAAGAAACTAAATATGTATATAATGGATTTTTTAAAAAATAAGAGTGGATAGTTCCCACTCTTATTTTTATGTAAATTTTACATAATTTTATTATTGTGACTTTTATCTTTTTAAATACTTACTCATGCCATTTTCCATAGGTACTTCTACTTCTCCTTCTATCAAAGGAAGTATATACCTAGAAAACTCATTAGAAATATCATTCCCATTCTCTATCCATTCTGCTGGGAATATTTTTTCCATATTAGATATCATATTAACATCTACCGGCTTATATGAGATTTCATATTCGTCCTCGCGAACCATACAAATCATTTTAGCTGTTTCACCTAAGGTAGCAACTTTTACTCCTTCTACTCCTACCCTATATGCTTCCTCTATGTCTCTTTTTGAAAGCAGGTTAGAAGCACACCTTTGGGTTACATTTAGTTCTACCGAACGTACTTTTACACCTAAATTAGCTTTAACTTGATTCTCTAAGAACTTACCACAACCAGTAAGATTTTTATGTCCAAACGTATCAACTCCGGCCTCTGTTGCATATTCACAAATAAACTTTCCATCTTTATCTTTGATTCCTTCAGACACGCAAACCACAACATTTTTATTTATTTTTAATGCAGTTTTAACATCATCAAAGAATTTTTCTAAACAAAAATCCGCTTCAGGTAAATAAATTAAAAGTGGATTATCATTGCTCTTTTCTCTTGCAATAACACTAGACGCAGTAAGCCAACCTGCATGTCTGCCCATAATTTCAACAATTGTAACGGACTCCTTATCATAAACCTCAGCATCATACGCAATGTTTCTAACGGTGTTTGCAACAAATTTAGCAGCACTTCCGAAACCGGGAGTATGGTCTGTTCCCATTAAATCATTATCTATTGTTTTAGGTACGCCTATAAACTTAATATCTGCTCCAACTTCACTCGCATATGTAGAAAGCTTGTCTACTGTATCCATAGAGTCATTACCGCCGATATATAAAACATATCCAATATTTTGATTTTGTAATTTCTCAAATAGAATTTTATACGTTTCATCAGTAAAATCTTTTGGCAACTTATATCTGCAAGAGCCTAAATAAGCAGCCGGAGTAGTCTTTAGTAATTTTAACTCATCATCAGTTAATTTACCTAAATCTATAACATTATCTTTTAAAAATCCTTCTATTCCATTTACCATTCCATAAACTTTATCAATTTGATTTTGAGCCTTGGCTTCATTAATTATTCCGCACAAACTGGAATTAATAACGGCAGTAGGTCCGCCGGATTGGCCTACCAATAAATTTTTCATTATTTTGTCGCCTCCTCTAGAGCATGTGCAAGTTGGTCAGGACAAGATGTTCCACGTCCATTGCAGTTTATTCCCTTTAATTTTTCTATAACATCTTCAACCTTCATTCCTTCAACAAGCTGGCTTATACCTTGTAAGTTTCCATTGCACCCGCTTACAAAATTAACTTTTGTAAGAATACCATCATTTACTTCAAATGTTATTTCTCTTGAACATGTACCATGTGTTTTATATGTGTATGTCATATTTATTCCTCCTTATATTAATCATTATAATACATATTTTTAAATGTTTCTAACCCTTTTTCAATATTATCAAAAAAATCTTTGCGTCTAAAACTGTATTTTTTGTTTTTGTCCCCATTTTTGCCTATATCCTCAAAACTATACTCTTTCTTAACAACTTTTTGAGATATATTATTATTTATAGCCTTTAATCCCTTTTCGGTATTACATACTACCACCGAAACTCCATCCTTTACATCTAACTCTTTATCAACTTTTTCAATTCCCCAAAAATCGCCTAAAGTAATATCTGCTATATGGTTTTCCTTAGTATATCTGCAATCATAACAACTTTCACTCACTATAAGTCCTTTTTTGGCAAATAATAACATATAAACATCTTGTTCTACTTTATATGAACAACCATTTTCCAGAACCACTTCAGTATACGAATCATCTTTAGACCAGTCTTGAGCCTTTTTCCTAAAATGTATTGAAACGACTTTACTGCCAAACTGTTTTTCTAACATCTTAAGATATTCCTTGTAAACTTTTCTGGAATTATTTCCGCCACACATGAAAGTAACAGTTAAAAGGTTCTCATAATTTTTATTTAAGTAACGTCCAAGTCCATCCACTTGGCAAGGTGTCCCAATAAACATTACTTTTGCGTTAGATACAAGTAACTTTTCGATTTCTTTGAAAGTATTGCCTAAGTAGCTTTGAACATATTTTGAATACCTAAAAAGTGATAATTCATTCAAATTATTAGTAATACAATGTATAGGCATAAGATTTTCATCATACTTTACGCCACATACATATCCACCATTCTTTATTATATTTTCACCTAGTATTGTTGCAATTCCACCAGAAGTAGTATTACGGCGAAGTTCATTATCTTTAGACCACATTGCATAAACCTTTCTTTGGCTTTTATCCATAATACTAGAATTATTCTTTCTCTCACAAACATCTCGGCATAACCCACAATCAATACAGTTAGATTTATCTACAATAGGCTTTAGGAAACCATTTTTATCTTCTTGCATCTTAATACATTGAGTCGGACAAACATTTGCACAAGCGGAGCAACCGGTACATCTATCTTTTAAAATAGATAAAAACAAATTATTTGTATTTTCGCGTAACATAGGATATGCATAGCAATCTATAGTAAGTTTCATATTCTCTATTTGCTCGATTACATCAAGATAGAACTTATTTGAAATTAATAAAATATTATCCGGATTGTCGTACATTTTTAATTCATTTGGTGAAATAATGTTGTAAGCTTTATCTTTTACAAACATTTTTTTATTTTGCTTATTTACATCATTATCTACAACTGCAATAACTTTATCCATAAATTCGAAATATATTATAGAGTCCTTCGCCATAATAGACGAACCCCACACAATAATATTCTTGCGTCTTGATATATCAAAAAAACTTTTTTCATCACATTCACTAATTAATCCCATACGACTTTATTCCTCCGATACCGCCTTTTTTAGGAAATCTAATGACTTTTTTCGTTCTAATTCTAAAAGCTTATTAACCTCAGAATAATCAATATTATTCATATTCTCTATATCTTTTAAGCTACTTATTTTTTCATTTTTTATATTAAACTTTTCAAGAATGTTGCTTGTTCTGTCAGGATAATAGAACATACTTGTATTCAAATTTTTAAGTAAGCAAAATTGCTTATTGTAATTAATAGAAAAAGCCATACCGTGAAAAGAGTCTGTGCATACCGCATTCGAGTACTTTATTAAAGATAAAAATTCTTTTGGTCCTGCATTGCTAATTTCAATGAAATCTCCCGGAAACTCCGAAGGAACTAAGTTGCTTTTTATATATACAATTTTTTCGGCATTATAGTAATCCTTTAATTTTCTTAAAATCATCTTATATGGCCTTATACCGCCTAAATTATAGCAGAATATATACGGTTTATTTATGATACGTTCCATGGATACTTCATCCCACTCTTTAGAACTTAATAAAAAAGTAGGGTCTAAAACATCTTCAACATTTTTACTAGTATACTTTTTTAATATTTCTGCTCCTGTCCTTTCACGAACAGAAATATAGTCAAATTTATCTAAACATCTTCCAAGTTCCTTATATTTATTAACTATTGTGGTATTTTCCTTAACAATTCCGCTACTAGCATAAGAAAAACGCTTTTGAGACTCTTTTCCAAAGTCTAATTCATAAAAACGGTTCAACGCACGTGGATTCCATATTTGATCACTTCCACAAATAAGCATATCACAGTCACTTGTAACTTTTTCCACATCATTTATGTTATAACACGGATAAGTATATGCTATATTTTTTCTTACGAAACTTTGAAACTTATTTACCCTTTCTCTAAAATCAACATCTATAACATTTTCTTGAAACCAATTTTCATATAAAGAATTCATCCATCCAAAAGGGAGCTTTTCCTTTATTATATCCTTGTTTCCCTTTGCTCTATAAGGAATAACTTTAACATTTAAATGCAAATCAGTTAACTTTTTATACAAAGCATAACATTGTAAGACTTGTCCGTAATTTGTCTTGCCAAAATTATTACAAAATGTAACCAAAGCTGCTTTTTTCATACACAATACCTCACAATATCTCCGATTGAAATAACATTCTTTATTCCTTTTTCATTTAAACTTTCCTCTATTTCATTATAATATTGAAGCGGAGTAACTATAACGGCATCTACTTCCTCCAGAGTTTCATCTAATGAAATAATTTTTAAGCCATCAATATTAAGAGTCTTAGCATTTTTATCAATACCATATAAAACCTTTATATCTTTAAGGTTTGATAATTCCCAATATACCTCTTGACCTAAATTACCTAATCCGTAAATAGCAACCTTTTTTATGCAATTATCCTCAAAATATTTACCTAAATTCTTACCTTCGCGTTTTAACTTAAGCCAATCAGCCAACAAGTTAATTAAATAAAATGACAATAAATCTTGCATTCGCATTCCCTTACTTCCTTAATTATTTATTTCCTAGAAAAGTTCGAGCTGTGAGTTAAAATTTTAATCTAAGTTCCACCTTTTTTATAAAATTCTAAGCGGAGCTTTCCAAACAATTTTATTTTCTTCAATCCCCATATCAATTAATTGATTTTTCATTTCTTGTGCAACAACACCATTATTAACGGCTATATACACCACGTCAAAATCCACATTTAATAATTCGGACGGCGCAAAAACTACTTGATTACTACATTCTTTTTTGATGTTATCTATCCATAGTACAAGCTCATATCCAAACCTTGAAAGCTGATAAAAAGCATCTTTTCCAACATCTCCGGCACCAAATAATACAATTCTCTTATCATCAAGTCCATTAGTATTTATTACATACGATGAAAATCGTTCAGTAAATCCCATTCCGTCATTAATTGCCCACTTTAGGCGATGTGTTATCCATTTTTGAAGTTGAGGAACAAGTATATCCTTTAATGGATGACTATTAAAATCTTTTTCTAATGCAATATATATTTTGTTAAGGGTTGCTAAACCTTGTTTATTACGACTGTTTGCAGCCGAGCCTTGCCTAATTCTGTAATGATAAAGACATTCAGAAATAAAATTAACATTCTTACATAGCAAAAGGTACTTATACAAAAATACAAAATCCTCAGCAAATGTAATAGTTGTATCCATACTCTCAAACATTTTTTCCACTAATTCCGTCCTAAACAATTTTCCCCACACAAAATTAGATATAATCCTTTCGCCCTCAGCAGAAGCCGAAATAGAATTGATTAATACATCATCAATATTCTTTATTCCTAGCATATTTTTATTATAAACCTTGCTATAATTATTTTCGTCATATTCTTTAAAAAAGCCACAAGTAACCAAATCAGTATCACAGGTATTATTTATAAAACATTCCACCATATTACTTTCTAGCCAATCATCGCCATCTACAAATATTATATACTGACCATTAGAAGCTTTTATTCCTGTATTTCTAGACGAAACAACTCCTAAATTAGAATTATGATTTAATAGTCTAATTCTTTTATCTAATTTACAGAACTCTTCGCATATACTCTTTGAATTATCACTAGAGCCATCATTTATTAATATTATTTCAATATTCGTGTATGTTTGAGAAATAAGACTATTTACACAATCAGAAATATATTTTTCCAAATTATATATAGGAACTATTATACTTACTAGAGGAGTATTCCTCATTATACTTCCTCCTTTTTTAACTCTTCAATAAGCTCAGTCGCAATTCTATCGCCAATTTTTCCATCAATATTCGGAAAACATGCTTCAATTAATTTCATTCTTTTATCATATTCATAATCATCATTTAATACTTTCTTGCATAATTCATATCCTTCTTCATTAGTCTCAACAGAATAAAGCTCTGTTTCTCTTATGAAAGCATTTTTGTCAGTGTCATATTTTTTATGCTTATCTAAACTACCATAATGAATTGTAACAATAGGCTTTTTAGTAAGTAAATACTGAAAAATAATAGAACTATGACCGGTTAAAAGTATATCTGAATACTTAAATGCACAATCATACGTTGTATTATAGTCTATTGCCACATTTGAAGAATTTTCAATTTCCCTTTTAACCTTTTCCCATTCTTCCTTATATTTGGGGTAATACACATTAAACATTGTTTCTGTCATTGGATGAAATCTGTATAAGAACCCAACATCACTATCGTTAAAATAATTAATGGAATTTCGCAATACCTCTAACAATTTCTCCGGCTTAAATATATAATGTTGATTCTTTAGTATTATTTTCTTACCTTTTAGTTTTTCCCATTCCTTAGGAAATTTTATATCTCTTTCATTCATATTAACTACCCAATCCCATTTAGGAAGACCGGTAGCAATAATATTTTCTCCTTTTGTAGGAAAATAATTGCTATATATTTCTTTAACCCTTTTAGATTGGCACATTACCCTCCAAGCTAATTCTTGAGTCGGTAATCCGCATTGTACAGCCTTTTCCTCATCATTTACAATTCCTCTTGACGTAAAATAAGGTAAATATACTAATTTAGTATATGGCACAACATTTTCAGCCCAAAACTGTTCAGGCATAACACTTTCATAAGGTTGGCTAGTAAAAGCCATATCCGGCAACTCTTTTTTTATATCATAACTTTGAAAAGGAATATGCGGTATTCCCATAGGAGTTAAATAATCTTCGTAGATAATATCTGATTTAACCTCACCGTTAGGTAACTTTATTGCCCTAAATATCGGAGATAACACTACTGTAACATCACAGTCTATTCTTTCGTTAAATGCCCTGTAGACACTATCCATAGCATCCCATTTAGAACCAAGTTCAGCAAAAAACGCAATTTTAAATCTATATTCTAATTTCTTGCAATACTCATTTATTCTTTTTGCCATTTCAAGCAGTTCGTCTACTAACTCGATATAATCCTTTCCCTGTTCAACACAGTCTATAATTTTATTTACTTTCTCTAAGAAAAGTGAAATCTCACTTAATTCAATCTTATTAGCAACTAAACTGTTTTGGATTGTTAAAATAGCAGTAACGCAATCAGATAATATAGATAGTGATTCAGGTTTGTTTTTTAAATAGCTAACAGCTTCAACAACAGAATCTGTCAAAAGATTTATTTTTTTATAAATAGCATATCTCATAGTTTTTCTCTCCAATCAAACTAATAACTACATAGACATATTATTAGTTCCTTCATTATTCAAAAACTTATATATAATTTCAGAAATTGCAATAGATTCTTTATCCGTAAGTTTACTACTCTTTTTCGTATTACCATTAACCAACGATACGAAATCACTTAGTGCATATCGTAGTCCGTCACCCAAAAATTTCGTAAAAAACTTTTCATTCTCTTCTATATTTTCATATCTGACTTCAAAATATTGAGTTTTCCACCATGGAGGAGCTACATATATATAACCGTTAGTACCGGAAATTATAAGTTCACCCTCTGACTTTACGCCTAACCCTACCTTAGCAGTAGCGATTGATTTAGGATATTTTAAATGAATTTTCGTATATAAATCTACACCTTCATTATTCTTAAAACTATCAAAGGCTAAATCCTTATAATCTGTTCCAAATAGCTTAATAATAGGCAGTAGAGGATAACTTGCCAATTCAGTAACACTACCACCATTCTCCTCTTTCTTTAATTCTCTCATATTACTTCCAACCAATTTAGTAAAACATGCTTCTATATCCTTAATTTTGCCTATTCCGCCACTTTTAGCAATAGAAAGCATCTTATTAAAACCTGGACAATATGCTGTTTTTATTTCCTCCATAAGAATAAGATTTTTTTCTTTTGCTAATGCAAAACATTCTTCACTTTGGCTTGGACTCAAAGTTAAAGGCTTTTCACATAAAACATGTTTTCCATTAGATAGTGCCTGTTTTATATATCCGTAATGCGTATTATGGGGAGAAGCAATATATACAGCATCAACATTTTCAAAAAAGTAATTAATGTCATTAGTAAAAAACTTTAGTTCAAACCTATTTGCAAATGCTTTAGCACTCTCTAAATTCGGATTATATACACCCTCACTGTTTATTCCACTTACATATTTAGCTTCAGGCACAAATCTGTTTGCAATTCTACCGCTACCTATTATCCCTATTCTAATTATGTTAAACTTTTTATTTCTAAGCATGGTACTAGAAACATCTTTAGTTCTTTCTAAGTACACGACTTCACAATAATCAGTTAAATAGTCGAACGCTCCTGTCCAATCCGAACCTATGGCAAAAATATCAACGTTATACTTTTGAATATCCTCTACTTTTTGCCCCGGATGATCTTCTATAATTATTTCATCTGCAAAACCTGTAGCTTTTATGTTTTCTATTCTTTCCATAAGTGAATCAACAACATTCATTTTTCCTCTATATTCATCATACTGTTCAGTAGTAACACCAACAATCAAATAATCTCCTAAAGCCTTTGCACGCTTTAATAAGTTATAATGTCCTGTATGAAATAAATCAAATGAGCCATATGTAATTACTTTTTTCATTTTTATCACCCTAAATCATATTTTGTATAAGAATGTCCATTTCTTTCATTTTCCGGAGGAAGTTCCATATAATTTCCAAATTTATAAGTTAAATATTCATCAAAATCTTTAGGAGCATAGAATTTATATCCCTCAAATTCGATTTCAGCAAGTTCCTCATACCACTTTCGTAAGTAGCCGTACTTTCTTTTCGCAGGTGTTGGAAAAGTTAATATTCGCACCATTTTAGAAGGCGATTTATTACTCTTTTCTATTAACCTTGAATGTAACTTAAAAATGTAATTTAGTGGAATGACAGATAATAAACTATATATCCACTTTTTAAAAAAATTATTTGCTGATTTTTTACCCGCTTCAGACCAAAGCAGTTTTCGCACTATGGTACACTTTAAATTATGCCATCCACGTTTAATAGCATTATCGGGCACTCCATCCAATGGGAAAATATCAATAAAAACTCCGGTCTTAAATTTTAAATGCTCTTGTCCTTTTCTTACAAAAACTGTCCCATTTCTTCTTAACTTTCCATATCCCCACCTATATTCAGGTGTGTTACTATGGTCTTGAAAGAAGAATTTATCCTTGTTTAGTTCTTTATCACAAACTTTTTTGAACTTCTCATATTCTTCTCTTAGCATACCAATATCAGCATCATCATCCCACGGAATATATCCTTTATGACGGATAGCGCCTAAAAGAGTTCCTGCAATAATACAATATTTTATATTGTTTTTTCTGCATATTCTATCAACTTCAATTAACATCTCTAATTGAATAAGTTGCATTTTTCTCAAATCTTCTTTAGACATAGCACCAAACTGTTCCATAAATTCCTCCAACCCCAATTATATAAAACATATAAAATCTTTATCCTTCACAAATCCTCTTTTTTCAAGTTGAGCCGATAATTCTACTGTCGCTAAAGTCGTATGCGTAATCGCTACAACGGAATCAGTTAAATTTGTACTTTCCATTGAAGATACTGAAAAACCGCTTTTAATAGCATTCTGAGAATATGGACTATTTTCAGGATTATTATCTAAAAAACCTTCAACTTTTATTCCAGTCTTTTGTAGTTCTTTAGCAATAGCTAATGAAAAAATTCCGGCAGGTGCAAAATATAGTTTTTTAGTGAAGTCCAAAGTACATTTTTTTATTTTCTCATACATACTTCTAAAAAGCATATTAGGTATTTCTTCCTCATTAAATTCTTGAAAAATCTTTTTAAAATCTAATTTTAAATGTAGACTATCAAGAAAATCTAAAGTTAATTTATTATTCTCTATTGCGAGTAAAAGTAGCCTCATAGCAATAGAGTAAAAAGCATAATTATATGAGATTTTTTTAGGCTCAGAATCTATTAAGCCTTCACATGAAATAAGATTTCTTGCAAATGTAATTATTCCCTTTCGCCTTCCATCATATTCGAGTGATTTCATCAAGGAATTATTTGAAAAATATCTATAATTATAAAAAGTCTCATCTATCGTATAAATCTCTTTGGCTTTTAAAAAAGCCTGACTTGCAAACATTGCATCCTCTAAAAAACTGCAATTATAATTAACTATATTGTTTTGTAATATAAATTTCCTGCTAAATATACTTGCCCATAAATTTAATGTTAAACAGTGAGGATAATTTTTAAAAAACAACTCAATTTCTACTTTACCTTGTGACTTAAAGGTGTTAACGTTTTTCATTTCGCCGTTTTCATATAATAAATTATGATTAAAGCAAAATATATCTGTATTTCGATTATTCTTTAAAATCTCAAAAAGCATAGGTAATTTTGATGTTACTATTGTATCATCACTGTCGACAAAATATATAAATTCTCCATTTGAATGTTTTATTCCGAATTCTCGTGCCATTCCGGGTCCAACATTTTTATCCAACTCGTATAATTTTACAAAATCATATTGTAAAGTATACTCTTTACAAATCTCCTTACTTTTATCTGTCGAATTATCATCTACAAGTATGATTTCATAATCACACAAGTAAGTCCCAATAATGCTGTTTAAACATTGTTCAATAAAGTTTTCTCGGTTATATACAGGTATAATTATAGAAACAAGCATAATTTGCATTTCCTCTCTTTTTATCTACCTATTCATTATCATTACATCATAATTATAGCTAAAATTCAAGCAATTAGGCACAAAAAAATCACTGCATTAGCAGTGATTTTTTACTTCTATACCATTATCCCATAACTCTACTTCAGATATATCAATTTCATCATTCCAGCAAACGGCATATCCTCCACAATCAACTCTAACCGTATTAAAAAAATCTCTGTCAGTCAATTGTTTGAACTCTGGAAAAAGTTCGAATAATTGTGTAACATCATACACTTTTTCAATTTGATTTTCAAATGTAACAAGAAGCTTAATATTATCTAGCGGTTTTACATCTAACACTTTTATGGATAATGCCATATACATACACCTCACTATAATGGTGGCAATTTCTTTATTTTTTTAGTATTCCACATATTAAGAATATCATCAATATACAAAATTGCCCATTCCTTAATCAAATTTTGTGCTTTTATCGGCAAATCACCTTCCAACATTTCCAAAGAGGCTATTTCAAATATACCATTATGTTCACCATAAACCGCATGGAAATGTGGAGGATTATGCTCTTTTGTAAAAAATATTTTTATGACTATACCATAGAACCGAGTAATTTCTGGCATAAGACATCTCCTTTCTATCTTATTTAATTACCCGGTCCGTAATTATTTATTTTATTTAATTATAATAACTTTTCGTACTCTTCTATATCTGCACCTCTCATAAACGCCTCTATAATTTCTCTGCCAAGTGGGTCAAGTTCAGGAGTAAGATACTTCTTTAACTCATCTCTAAAGAAATCATCAAGCATTTTAGCACCTTTCTTATATGCCTCATCCCCTACCTCGGGTTGTAAATTAACCTCTACAAATTCTTGAGGAACAACAACATCAGGTAACTCTATATTTTTCAAGACATATCCAAGTAATGGGTACTTAGACGGTTTTAACATATTTTTCAATATAGGTTTCTTTCCATATAACACTAAAAACTCACGAGCTAACCATTGAGGCATAAATCCAACTTTCCAAGCTCCAATATGTTGGTTAGGAGTCAATATATATTTAACATCATAACAATCCTTAAATTGTTTTAACAAAATATTAGCCTGTGCAACCATCTTGCCCGCAGAAAACGGCCAGTAAGACCCAACACCCTCACTGCTCATTCCTTTAGTATCAACAATACTAGGGTTACTGTATCCACGCGGAGCAACAAGTCTCCATAACCAAGCAATAGCCGGAGGTAACATATGGAACATACCTATAATACCATAAGTAGGATTTTCCTTTGTGCAAGGCGGAGTTCTAACTCCAAAGCTACGTATATCAATAGAAACCGTAGAATCCACAACTCTCGGGAAATACTTCTTAGGCATAACAACCCTTGGATTAGAACAAACTTTTCCGTTTCCTTCAGGAATAGCCTCCCAAATCAAAGCACTAGTATGAGGCACTGCCTCTAAATTCAAGTATAAAATTGGTTCAGGTGGATGTGTACAAAGTCTTTCAAGCTCAGGATTAGTACCACATTGCAAAATATTATCAGTACGGATAAACCAAGCATCCTCCGCATCTCTTACAACAAGCTTGCCATTTCCTTTTTGCATATCCGGATGAGCTATTGCCATATCATCGGTAACAGGACGTATTTTACAATTACTATGGAACTTCATTCTGTACTTTTCACCGGTTACTGTATTTTCACCAAACACAATTCTTCCACTTCCGTCACCACCAACATGTTCAGACATTTCTGTCTTACCACTTCCGCTCGCACCCTCGTGCATAATTGTAATCACGCTCTTTCGTGGAATTAAAACTTTAACAACAGAAGCATGTAATGTAGTCCAGCCTTCGTTCTCACCTTGATTTAACAATACGCCATAAATGCCTTTTTTAGCACTTGGACCAGGATACATATTATACGAATAAACTTCGTGTACATTATCTAATCTGTTATGAACAACAACTTGTTTTCCGTCAAAATGAGTTAATCTAAAAGTTGGTGCTAAGAACACAACCGCTTTAGGATTAAAATTATCCGGAATTTTATCAGCCGGTATAAAGGATTGCATATCAGCTAAACACCACGCAAAAAATGCAGCATTAAGTGGACCTATATATAAAGATTGGTAACCATATTTATTATCTCCGGACATAAACGGCATAATAACTAAATCTTCATTAGATAGCCAATCCAAAGTCTCCTTTTTCAAAACTGAAAAGTCATATCCAAACTTATCCTTAAATTTAGGTTTATCAGTCGGCTTATCATCAGCAACAAACAAGCAATTAGGCTCGCGTTTCCTCATATATGGGTCAGTATAATTAACTACCACACCATTTTTAACTTTAGTAGCCCAAGCTTCCTTTACTCTTCCTTTTCCGGGAATATCAAACTCAATATCATAATAATCATCGTGACCAGCCATAGAAAGCTCTATTAGTTCTTCCCTACTGTTCGGA
The DNA here is from genome assembly GCA_963635575.1 of bacterium. Lineage (GTDB taxonomy): Bacteria > Bacillota > Clostridia > TANB77 > RGIG9151 > RGIG9151. The sequence continues at coordinate 18,886 of CAVHFU010000024.1, forward strand.
ATTACATATTTATGTCCCGAACTAAAAATCCTTTTTACATCTTCAGGTATTCCTAATTTTTGAAGTACCTTATCCAAAATAAAATCTCTCATAATAAAGACCCTTTCTAAAACTATTTATTTAAGTATTTAATTGAAATATTTTCAAAGTCCTCTAAAGATAATCTCTCAGCTCTAATATTTAGGTCAATTCCAAGCTCAGTCAAAATATTTGTAAGCTTTTCTTTATTTATGCCATTAACATTTGCACTCCCTAAAGAATTAAGCAAAGTCTTTCTCTTTTGTGAAAAAGCAACCTTAACAATGCTGAAAAACAAATCTTTATCCACCTTTACCTTAGGCTCATCATATACTTCCAACATAACAACAGCAGAATCAACATCCGGAGCCGGTAAAAAAGATTTCGAAGGCACTGTAACAATATAACCAGGCTTTGAATAATAATTAACGGCCACAGTTATAGCTCCATAATCTCTTCCGGTCGGTGTAGCACATAATCTTTCAGCCACTTCCTTTTGAACCATTACTTCAATTAAACTAATTCCCACATTATCTTCAAGCAACTTCATAATAATCGGTGTCGTTATATAATACGGTAAATTTGCAACAACCTTTACACATTTCATATTAGGAAACTTGCAAATAAGTTGCTTTAAGTCAACTTTCATAATATCTTCATTAAGTATTATTAAGTTTTTTAAATGCGAATATTCAGTATTAAGAATTTTAACCATATTACTATCAATCTCAATAGCAATAACTTGTCCTGCTTTCTCACAAAGTCGCTTTGTTAAGTTTCCAAGTCCAGGTCCAATCTCAATAACCAAATCATCATTTCTTATATCGGCATTCTCAATAATTTTATCAAGAGCAAAATCATCAATTAAAAAATTTTGTCCATACTTTTTTTGTGGGACAATATTATATTTCCTCATAATTTCTTTATTATCATCATATAAACTCATATTTTTCCTCCAAGCATTTTTTTCAGTAATAATATACCATTTAAATTCTAAATTTACAACAAAAAGAAGAGCCTTTTATGGCTCTCCTAATTATTAATCCGGTCGGACATAACAGTACTTAATTTTTCCTGTTATGGGGTCCTTATACGACATAATCGTAGAAGTATAATATCCCGTCGACACAGATCTGCGATATGAATCTGTTACATCTAAAACGAATCTAGCATGCCATGCTGCAGGGCAAATCCTACAATTTTTGTCAGGGCACTCCTCACCCAAGCAAAATTTCCTTTCATCAATTTCGCTAAAATTGCTTTGTTCCTGCTTTGTCTCCATCTCGTTCTTCTTTTCCACGTCTGTCATGGGTAGTACCTCCAAAAAAATGAAAGTTCTGTTTTATCAATGAAAAAAATCATTGAATCTGAATTGGTTTTCTCAAATTTTAGCCAATGATACATTCTTATAAGAATCATCATTGGTTACCTCTTTAATAATCTTGAGTTGTTTTGGAAAAATAATCTTTGCATTCTCATCACTCAATTCGATTTCTGCAATAGCCTTATCAGTCCAAAACGGGTATACGTCAATTTCAAAGTACTGATTCTCATATATAAGGCAATATCTCGTTTTGCGAATCTGCTTCTTGGTCGTATCCGCTTCCATCAATAATTTCAAGTATTCTGCCTGTGATAAGCGTCGCTCAATCTCTATACGTTTCACATCAGTCACTTTTCTCTTAATAGTTTGGTAGTAGATATAGTTTCCATCAACACCACGTTGACGAACACGGACTTCTTCGCCGGCTGCACTATTAAGATAGGTCTGAATAATCTCTATACGTTGACAAGAAGGATTACTTTCAAGCCACTTGATGTCTGGATATTCAATCAAATATTTCCGTTCAATTTCATACGGCTCAGGTTCTCCCAGGAAAAAGGCAATCTCACCAATCAATCTTTTCATCTTATATTCAAAGGATGAAGTGTTATCAATTATGCGTAAATGGGGATGACCGGTCCAGGCAGAAATCAGTTTGTCGTCCAAAGCTGCTGCTTCTTCAACATTTTCAGTTCTAGCCGAATTATTTGCAGTTGTATAAAATTCTTCTGCTCCTTTTGCAGCAGTAACTAAATGAAAAACAGCATCATAGTTATCTCGAAGTTCTACTTCATTGGAACCAATAAACCGTATTACCTCAGCGAACTCAATGTCGTCCATATATGCTTTATTATCGATGGTTCCGCGATCACAAACAATGAGGACTTTGTCAGCCGGCATAGTACGAGCAGCCTGCTCAAAAATTTTTTCTTTTTCAAGCTGCAGTCTCAATTGACACTTTTGATATTCTAAATTTGTACCGCACGTCCATGGTGCAACACCGCCGGTAATAAGCTCAGTTGCAGTCTCAGGGACAAACAGTACCGTATATCCCCTTCGTGTAAATGAATTTTGTATCCAAGTCATAGCAGTAGACTTGCCTGCACAAGGCCCACCGGTTATTACGATCTTTGAAATTTTCATTTTTCTTTCCTCCTAAATTTTTATTAAGAATTATTTAGAAACAAAAAATGTTTCTATAAAATATAAACATTTGCTTATTCATTATACCACGGCTTTCAATTATGGTCAACCCTATCCATTGTATGCTTTCTCCGCATTCTAATTCATTTATGATAATGTCCTTATATATCATTTGAGAAAATGTCCTTCCAA